>NZ_CP061868.1:1831285-2134416 GCF_022646885.1 Priestia koreensis
AGCAGGTATTTCAAGCTTTTATCAGTTCTACTTACGCGAACATTATGACATTACGATTAAGCATGCGCAGACGTACATCTTTATTTTTATGATGGCGGGCGTGTTAGGAACGTTTTTTGGTGGTCCGCTCGCAGATCGCTTTGGAAAACGAAACGTGATTTTGTTTTCGATGATCGGCTCAGTGCCACTTACGCTACTTTTGCCGCACGTTTCTCTTGCGATGGTCATACCGCTTCTGTTCCTTATTGGATTCATCCTGTCGTCAAGCTTTAGCGTTACTGTAGTATACGCACAGGAGCTGCTTCCGGGGCGAATTGGAATGGTATCAGGGTTAATTGTGGGTCTTGCATTTGGCATGGGAGCGCTCGGTTCGGTTGTATTAGGAAATCTAGCCGACCTTTTTAATCTTCGCTTTATTATGATTTTTTGTAGCGTGCTACCTGTGCTTGGTGTACTGACCTGGCTTTTACCGAGCGATGAAAAAATTAAACAAATGTATGCGTCATAGAGGGAGTTCATAGGGCACATACTAACAGAAAAACGGCGATCATTTACGTGCGCCGTTTCTTTGTGTTGAGCAGGCTAATTCCTTTTCTTTCCCCTTAAAAAAGAGCTATAGTGAAACAACACGATATGGAAGACAGGAGGTCGCATCATGATACGGTTAGGTGTCTTAGATCAAACACCCATTTCAAACGGACAAACACCAAGCGATGCATTTGGTCAAAGCGTGGAGCTAGCACAGTGGGCAGAGAGACTCGGGTATGAGCGATACTGGCTCGCTGAGCATCATAACACATCCGGACTAGCTGGAACGTCTCCTACGCTACTCATGACCCATATTGCATCAAAAACAGAGAGCATTAAGGTAGGCTCAGGGGGTGTTTTACTCCCGCAGTATAGCCCGTTTAAAGTAGCAGAAGATTTTCACGTGATGGAAACGCTATTTCCTGGTCGCGTTGAGCTAGGAATTGGCCGTTCACCAGGCGGAGGAAATACAACCCGTCTAGCTCTAACAGATGGAATTCGAAGAAGCATGAATGAGTTTCCGCGTCAGGTAGCGGATTTGCAGTATCATTTGCATAACCGTCTACCAAGCGATCATGAATTTGCGGGAGTGATCGCAAATCCTAAAACGGAACAGCAGCCAGAGATTTGGCTACTCGGAATTAATCAGCGCAGTGCCCGTCTTGCAGCTGAACAAGGCACCGCTTTTACATTTGGCCACTTTATTAATCCTACGGCGGGAGAAGAGGCGATTGACTATTATTACGAGCATTTTCAGCCTTCTTTTGCACAAAGTGAGCCACATGTAAACGTATGTGTGTTTGTCGTTTGTGCACCAACGGATGAAGAAGCAGAATACCACGCAAAAAGTCTCGACTTGTGGCTATTAAAAGTCGAAAATGGACTTGATACACGTGTTCCAAGCCCTGAAGAGGCAAGAGACAGGGTATACAGCGAGCGCGACCGTGAAAAGGTTGCGAAAAATCGACGCCGTATGATTGTTGGAGACCCAGAAAAAGCGGCAAGAGAACTAGCAGAGCTACAGAAGCGCTACCAAACGGATGAATTTTTAATTATTACGAATATCTATGATTTTGAGGCGAAAAAACGCTCGTATGAACTACTAGCAGAGGCCGTTAAAAATGGGTAACGTACTCATTTCACCCCTTAAAGAGGAGAAAAGTGTTAGAATACCTATAGAGCTTGTAAACTAGTAGATGGTGGGGAAAAGACATGAGCGACTATATGATAAGTATAAGTAAAAAGATCTTGGAACAAAAAGAGGAACTCGCACAGAGAATTACAGATGAACAAAACAAACGATATCCAGATCAGCTATTACCGATGGCAGAGAGCTTTTATCCTTTACGCGTGGAGCTGGTCACACTTTATGCGAATGCCCTTGTTTTAACTGAGGATGAACGTACGCGTCAGGTTGAGGAATGGGGATTGCAGTCAGGTCGTCAATGTGCAGAGATGAACGCGACGCTAGATGCGATGTTAAACGAGGTTCCTCAATACCGCCGTTTTATTGGAGAAGTCGTACAGGAGGAAGGAATCCATTTAAATTTATCTCTTCCGCAGTTTTATCATGCGATTTCACTTCTCGATCGAACAGTAAATGAAGTGGTGTATTATTTTAGCCTTCCGTTCGTCAATTTCCACAGTGAACAAATTGAGCAATCACGAAACGCCATGATGGAGCTATCGGTACCCGTCGTTCCCATTGTTGAAGGAGTGGCCGTGCTTCCCGTTGTCGGAACCATTGATACATATCGTGCCAAGCTTTTACTAGAGCATGCGCTTGAACAAAGTGTACAGCTGAAGCTTTCTTACTTCGTGCTTGATTTATCTGGTGTTCCAATCATTGATACATATGTAGCGCAGCAGCTTTTTCAAATTATTGATTCGTTAAAATTAATCGGCGTAGACGCTATGGTCAGTGGAATTACTCCTGATATTGCCCAAACAGTTGTGAACCTTGGCATCAACTTTGGTCAAACCAAAACGTTCTCGAGCCTTCAACAAGCGCTCGGAAACATTGGCCTAAATTTTCAGAGCGTTCAGTAGACCTTTTGCTTAAAGTCATGTATATGGTTGAACATATAAAAAGTCCGATTGATCTACAGGGGGTATGGGGATGTTTACGGTGAAACGAATGGCTGATTGTACGCTTACAGAAGCGGTACAGGCGTGGAATGAAGGATTTGAGGGGTATTATTTTAATATGACCATGACCCCTGATTCGTTTTTAAAACGGCTTGGCACATATGGGTTATCTGCCACACATTCTGTTGTAGCGTTTGATGGGGATCAGCCTATCGGACTTGTTGTGAATGGAATACGTACAGCAAAAGGAATTAAACTTGCTTACAACGGTGGCACAGGGGTAAAAATGAGTTATCGAAATGATGGCGTTGGTCAGCTTTTGATGGACGAGGTGCTGGAAATCTATCAAAGAGAGAACGTCCAGCTTGCAACGCTTGAGGCCATTAAAGAAAATGAGCGGGCAATTTCTCTTTATAGGAAGAAGGGGTATGAGATTGTTGATTATGTCGATCACTATCAGGCAATGAATTTCACTCCGATAATCGTAGCTGATTCACCCTATACGTACATGAACGCTTATAAATGGGAGGTAACGTCCCTTGATTTTTATAATGAACGAGCGCCGTGGCAGACGCAGTGTGATCATATACCCGACGCACAGTACGTTCTAGCAAAAGATGAAAGAGGCGAGGTAGTCGGTTATGCGGTGTATCGCTCAGCAGTTGATCCCGATAAGAAAAAGCTGATCACTACGCTGATGCAGTGTGAAGTGAACGAAGGGAACCAGCAGCGAACGTGCTACGATGGATTATTGACCCAACTGTTTCATCCTTCTAAAGAGATGATTCGTCTAGCAGCCTGTATTCAACAATCGAATGAGACGTTAACAGAAGCACTAGCTGATTGGGGATTTGAGAGAACGGTAGAGCAAGTGTATATGGTAAAGACAATATCATCATGAACAAATATGAAAGAGGGATTAAAAGTGGCAGGGGCAATTGAACAATTATTGCAAACACAGCTTGAAAAAATGGTGTATGAGATGCGCTATGATTTTCTACATGAAAAAAATGATGAAGGGGAAATGCTTTGTCAGATCGTTACGCGGGATGATTCAGGCGATATTCTAGCAACACCTTTAAGCTTTCAGCTAGACATTAATGAAGACGCTGGAAAAGGCGAAGTTATTTTTTATCATAGCAGTGGCGAATTTCACCGGGAGCGTGTGGACATTGCACAGACGGAAACGATTTTAAACGTGATTCGTTTTGTGCAAAATCGCCTACGCTTAAATGAGTAAGAGAGGGCAGAGGTGCTCTCTCTTTTTTTGTAAGATAAGATTGTAAATAAAAAGAATAAATTACCACTAAAAAGATATGTGAAAAACTTCACATATGCCTTGATTTTTAAAAGGGATCGTCCTATAATGAAAACTGTAAACGATATGTGAAACATTTCACATAAACTTGTGAAAAACTTCACAATCATACTTTTTCTTATTACAAGGAGGACTTTTTCATGAAAGTAGCAGTCATTGGTTGTACACATGCCGGAACAGCGGCGGTCAAAAATATTGCAACACTATACCCAGAAGCTGAGGTTACCGTATATGAGCGAAATGACAATGTGTCATTTTTATCGTGTGGTATTGCACTTTACGTAGGAGGAGTGGCAAAAGACGCAAATGGACTTTTCTACTCATCACCTCAAGAGCTTGAGTCAATGGGTGTCTCAATGAAAATGAAACATGAAGTCCTATCGATTGATACAAATGAAAAACGAATTACAGCGAAAAACTTAGAAACCGGTGAACAAATCGAAGATACATTTGATAAGCTTGTTATGACAACAGGTTCTTGGCCAATCATTCCGCCAATTGACGGAATTAAGCTAAATAACATCGTGTTATCGAAAAACTTTCACCATGCAAATAACATCATTGAAAAAGCAAAAGAAGCGAAAAAAATTACGGTCATCGGTGCTGGATACATTGGTGTAGAACTTGTAGAAGCATTTGAGAAATACGGTGCGGAAGTTACGCTAATTGACGGAGAAGAGCGCATTTTAAATAAATATCTAGATCGTGAATACACGGATTTAATTGAAGATGAGTTTAGAAAACGAAACGTTACGCTAGCGCTCAATCAAACGGTGACAAAGTTTGAAGGCGAAAACGGTGATGTTTCCAAAGTGATTACAACAAAAGGTGAATATGAAGCAGATCTTGTTATCTTGTGTGTGGGCTTCAAACCAAACACTGGGCTTTTAAAAGGTCAAGTTGATATGTTAGATAACGGAGCCATTGTTGTTAATGAGTATATGCAAACAAGTAATCCTGACGTATATGCTGCAGGTGACAGCTGTGCCGTGAAATACAATCCAACTGGTGAACACATGTATATTCCGCTTGCGACAAATGCGGTGCGCATGGGAACATTAGTAGCCAAAAATCTAGTAAAACCAAGTATTCGTTACATGGGCACACAAGGGACATCAGGTCTTCACATTTATGACTATAGCATGGCATCTACAGGTGTTACTGAAACATCTGCTAAACTTTTAAATATGAATGTGAAAAGTATCACAATCACAGAAAACAATCGACCTGAGTTTATGCCAACGTACGAGCCGATTATGCTAAAAGTAACGTACGAAGAGGAAACAAGTCGCATTGTGGGTGCGCAAATTATTTCAAAAGTAGACGTGACCCAAGCAATTAATACGATTTCAGTCGGTATTCAAAAAGGTCTAACGATTGAAGAGCTTGGCTTTGTGGACTTCTTCTTCCAACCACACTTTAATAAACCTTGGAACTTCTTGAATCAAGCTGGACTACAGGCACTCGCATAAGCACGAAAAAGAGGCTAGGATCTTCCTAGCCTCTTTTTTCATTCTTCATTTTATTAATAGAACGGATTTTTTATTAATCCACCACAATATAAGCAATCATCGGTCCGTTATGAGCTATGTCTGAATGAGTGGTGCAAATTAAACGATAAGTACCTTCTTTGTTAAAGCGAAGGTTGACAACGGTTTCTTTTCCTTTTGTCACCATCCCTTTAATCGTGGTGCCTTCAATTTTAAACGGATGCTCTTTTCCGTTGACACCGTAGAGGCTCAGCTTAATATTCTCGTCTTTTGGTACGACGATTGTCCCAGGGTCCCAGCGATAGGCTTCAATTTCTTTGCCATCACTGGTCGTCGTTTTAAATTCGCCTGTTACCATATTGATCACGTATTCTTTTTGCGGTTTGCCAGTCGTTGCAACACTATCAGGCTTCAGTAATAACCATGCACCGCAAACGGCCACAGCAAAAGCCAAAGCAAACGCGATCAGTCGTTTTTTCGTAATAACCAAAAACTTCATTATCTTCACTCCTTTTTGAAAGATGCTTGTTTTATATGTATGCATGTACCAGTAGGAGACTTGTCTGTTTTTTTACATAGAAAAAGAAAATGTCCGCACAATCGAGAGCGCTCCTTATCCCTACGGTTAAAAATACTGGAGAAGTCACTCATTTACGTTATAATGGAGAAAGTGAATTGGAGGTATATAGAAATGAAATCATTAGTACTCGCTGAAAAGCCAAGCGTTGCTCGTGAAATTGCACGTGTACTTGGCTGTAATGATAGTAAAAAAGGATACATAGAAGGACCAAAGTATGTCGTTACGTGGGCATTGGGTCATTTAATTGAATTAAAAACACCGGAAGATTACGATAACCGTTATAAAACGTGGAAATTAGAAGACTTACCGATTATTCCAAAAGAAATGAAGCTAAAAGTGATTGGTAAAACAAGTCCGCAGTTTCGCACGGTATCGGATTTAGCGAAACGAAAAGACATAAAAGAACTTATTATCGCAACCGATGCAGGGCGTGAGGGAGAGCTTGTGGCGCGCTGGATTATGGAGAAAGTCCGCTGGAATAAGCCGTTTAAACGCTTATGGATTTCGTCCCAAACCGACCAAGCCATTCGTCAAGGATTTCAAAACCTAAAGCCTGGGAAAGAGTTTGATCGTCTGTATGAATCAGCCGTTTGTCGTTCAGAAGCTGATTGGTTGATCGGTCTAAACGTGACGCGCGCGATGACAACGAAGTATGAAGAGCCGCTGTCAGCAGGTCGTGTTCAAACGCCAACGCTTGCGATGATTTTACAGCGTGACAAGGAAATCGGAAAATTTGTCCCTAGCGAATACTGGACGCTATCAGCAAATCTCGGTAAGTTCGGAGCAATGTGGGAACGAAATCAAGAAAAGCGTTTATTTGATAAGGAAGAAGCGGAGCGTATCGAGAAAAAAGTAGCAAATCAACAAGCAAAAGTGGTGAAGGTCAATCGTAAAATCGCAAAAGAAGCGCAGCCGCTGCCTTACGATTTGAATGAATTACAGCGTGATGCCAATAAACGCTACGGCTTCTCTGCTAAAAAAACGCTAAGCGTATTACAAAAGCTGTATGAACAGCATAAGCTTGTCACATATCCGCGCACAGATTCTCGCTATTTAACGACGGATATGGTGGACACAATGAAAGAGCGACTGCAAAATATTGTCGGCTCTTATAAAGAAGAAGTTCGTCCAATTCTTCAAAATCCTACGCTACCAAAACGCGTAGTAAACAACGAAAAAGTGAGTGATCATCATGCCATTATCGTTACGGATCAACCGCTATTTTTACGTGATTTATCACAGGATGAACGCAAATTGTACGATTTAATTGCCAAGCGATTTATTGCGCTGTTTTATCCTCCTTATCAATATGAAGCAATCCGAATGGAGCTCGATCTGAACGGAGAGCGTTTTGTCGCAAAAGGAAATCGCGTCATGGATCTAGGATTTAAAAAGGTGATTGGAAAAGACGGTGAGGAGAAGGAAAGTACGCTTCCACCCGTTGAAGAAGGACAAATGCTTAGCGTTCAGGACGTGCAGCTAAAAAGTGCGTTCACAGAGCCGCCACAGCGTTATACGGAAGCTGATTTATTAGGAAAAATGGAAAAGCATAATCTCGGTACACCGGCTACGCGTGCGGATATTATTGAGAAGCTTTTGCATGGTGAATCCATTGAACGTCAAAACAATCGTCTGTTCCCAACGAAAAAAGGAAAGCAGCTCATTGATCTTGTCGCAGATGAATTAACGTCACCAGAGCTTACAGCGAAGTGGGAACGTGATCTAGAAGCGATTGCGAAAGGAAAAGGAAATGCGCGTGAGTTTTTAGCAAACATTCGTAAGCAAACGGAAAAACTCGTATCTGAAGTGAAGATGAGTAGCAAAGAGTATCGCCCGCACAACTTAACAGGCTCTAAATGTCCAGATTGCGGTGAGTTTTTGAAAGAAAAGAAAACGAAGCAAGGGCGTATGCTTATTTGTTCAAGCCGTGATTGTAGTTACAAGCGTGCCAAAGATCCGAAGCTTTCTAACCGTCGTTGTCCACAGTGTCATAAGCGTATGGAAATTCATAACGGAAAAGCAGGAACCTATTTCCAATGTCGTATGTGTCAAGTGGTGGAAAAAGCGGAAGATAAGAAGAAAAAGGTGACAAAGCGCGAGGAGCGTCAGCTGATGAAAAAGTACAGTGATGACAGCGCATTTGGTTCAAGTCTTGGCGATGCATTAAAACAAGCGTTGCAAAATAAGAAGTAAAGAAAAAAGATCTGACGTCGCATATACGTCAGATCTTTTTTTGCTATTTTCCTTTTAAAAAGCGGTCATATAACACGTAGACAGCAGAAAGACCGATAGCCCAGTATACAATGTCAACGAGTGTAGGAGATGATCCAAATAACTTTGTCACAAGATTAAAGTCAAGAGACACGAATAACCAGTTGAGTCCACCGATAATAAGCAACACGCTTGCGAGCATGGAAATAAATTTTGTCATGTTTCATTCACCTCTTTTTTTGTAAGCGCTTTCTATATAAAATATGAGAAAGAGAAGGGTTTGGCGCCAAAAGAAAAGAAAATCCTTCCTTTGAACTAGGGGAATTGCGGTGGTTACGGTATTTTTCTCTCTGCCTTTGCTTCATAATATGCTACACTAGGGGTACCGATAGAGTAGAGAGAAGGGTCTTGATGAGAAAATTCGTAATAAGTGATATTCACGGAAGCTATCGTGAGATGATGCAGCTATTTGAACACGCTGCGTTTGATCCTGAAACCGATCAGCTTGTTGTGGTAGGAGATATGATGAATCGTGGTCCAGATAGCGGCCCCGTATTAAAAGAGATTAAGAGACTTCATGAAACGTACGAGAACGTGCACGTAACGATTGGAAATCATGAAGAGATGATGCTTTGGTACATAGGGAATATTCTTGATATGTGGCTTCAATTTGGCGCAAAGGAAGCAGCAGATAGCATTAATGAGACATTTTCAGAGCCGGGAGAAGTGGCTGATCTGCTAGAATGGCTTCGAACATTGCCGATGAGATGGGATGATGACGAATATGTATACAGCCATGCAGGGTTTGAAATTCCATACGGTGATACAAATCGTGAAAATCTGTGGATGAAGCGCAAAGATCTGTATCGCTATAGCAAGCAGCAAATTTTAGATGAAACGGGTGGGAAAACGCTCGTTCACGGGCATACGCCAATTGCGGCCGTAACGTTCGACGGGGCGAGACTTGCGATCGATTTAGGTGCACAAGTCGTATCCAAGCGCCCAAAATTGGCACTCGTTGAGCTGACAGAGTTTGTAGCGCACGTGTATGATTTTGATCAAGAAATGATTACAACAGAACCGATTAAACGAGGAACACGTTCCCGCCGATAATAAATAGAACAACCATTTTTGGTTGTTCTATTTTGATATTCTGTTCATTACATACATCATTACATAAAGAAAGAAGGAATCAAATACGTGAATCAAGCTTTATCTGTCACGCAAAAGCAGCTGTATGATTTTTTATTAAACGTCGCACCCGTTCGACCTGTCTTCATTTGGGGAGCTCCTGGTATTGGGAAATCTTCCATCGTAGAGTCGTTCGCTGAGGAGTTAGGTATGGAGTGCGTCTCGCTTTTAGGAAGCCAGCTTGCTCCTGAGGATATTATTGGCGTACCGCAAATTGAGAATGGATATAGCGTGTTTTGTCCACCTAAAAACATTGCCAGAACCGAACCGTTTTGCTTATTTTTAGATGAGCTTAATGCCTGTTCACATGAGGTCCAAAAAGCCTTTTACAGCCTTATTCATGAGCAGCGAATTGGCGAATACCGTCTTCCAGAAGGCTCAATCGTAATCGGAGCAGGAAACCGAGCGCAGGACAGTGCCATCGTCAAACCGATGTCTTCGGCGCTTATCAACCGCATGGTCCACGTACAGCTTCGTGCGTCTCATCGTGATTGGCTAGAGTGGGCATACGATCATAGCATTCATCCACATGTGATTGAATACATCCAGCTTCGACCAGATCACCTGTGGAGCGAGCCACCCAAAACAGAAGAGCCGTTTTCGACTCCGCGCTCTTGGCATATGTTAAGCGACTGTTTGTATGGATACGGAGAAAACGCAAGCGATCAAGATATAGATATGATCGCAAGAGGCTGCTTATCCCCTCATCATGCGAACCAGTTTAAAGGATTTATTAAGCAAGTCAACAGCCGCTTTGATTTAGCTAAAATCATCAACGGCGAAATGAAGTGGCCGTCAGAGCCAGGAGAGCGGGACTTATTATACTTTATGGCTCAATCTTTCCGTGCTCAGCTTTTAAAAGAGCTTCCAAACGATAAGCAAGGATTGCGCGATTCCCGGCAACAGCTATCATTCCGCGCCAAAGACCTTTTAAAAGATTTAGCGTCAATTAGCCTAGAGATTGCCCAAATGGTCGTGTCAGAGCAAAAGGGTGAAGTGCTGCCTGCTTGGTTTATGTTAGAAGTAATCCGTGACCTGCCTCGACTAGCTCTCAAGAAGGACGGAAAATCGTGAAGAAGCAGCGAGATGTAAAAGAGGAAAAGCGTCTCAAACAGATTGAAAGAGGCGTTGACTTGATCAAGCAATCTCCCATGTTCGCACAGATGTGGGAGGAGGTGTGGGATCATGCGGAATCCATGGGGCCTACTTCATGGGCGTATATCATGTCTTCAGGTGTGATGCGAGTAAACAAGGACAAGGATGCAACCCCAGAAGAATGGGCATATGTGATTGCCCACTGTCTTCTTCATTTAGGTCTTGGTCACGAAAAGAAGAAAAAGCATCCGGAGCTTTGGAATATTGCTTGTGACTGCTATATCGCGCAGTTTCTACAAGAGCTCAAGTTTGGAAAAGTGCCAAGAGAATTTAATATTCCTATTTATGAATCCATTTCATCCGAGGAAGTGCTGTATGAACGTTTCGTACAAGAGGGCGTTCCTGATCATTTAAAAGGATTTAGTACGATGCCAGGAGAAATTGATTTTATTTTGACAGAAGAAAAGCTCTATTACTACCACCAGCCACCTAAATTCGATGAGCTATTTGCTACGGGATTGGCTCATGCTGTGCAGCACGCTGTACGATCAGCAGGCGGATATGAATATGATCTTGGTCTTCAAAAAAAGCGCACGCTCGCAAAGGAAGTAAAGGATTGGTTTATTAGCTCTTATCCGCTTTTAGGCGCGCTGGCAAGCGATTTTGAACTTGTCGAAGATCCGATTATTTGTCGTCGTCTCGACATTTCTGTTGCGGCCGTTGCGGTTGATACGAAGGAAATTTACATTAATTCCGCTGTACCATTAACGAAAGAAGAGCTAAAGTTTGTCATGGCACATGAATTTTTGCATGTTGGCTTAAGTCATGCGCCGAGAAGACAGGGGCGAGATCCTTACTATTGGAACGTAGCCTGTGACTACGTCATTAACAGCTGGTTGATTGAGATGCAAATTGGAGATATGCCGCAAATAGGTGGCTTATACGACCCCGAGCTCAAAGGTCTCTCTGCAGAAGAAGTGTATGACCAAATTGTCACAGATCTTCGTCGCTATCGTAAGCTAATGACGCTACGTGGTCAAGGTGGCTGTGACATGATTGAAAGCAAATCACCAGACTTTTGGGATGGAAAAGTCGGAACTGATTTAGACGACTTTTATCGTCGAGCGCTTAGTCAAGGGCTCGTGTATCATCAGGCACAGGAGAGAGGGTATTTGCCTCAAGGATTAATAGAAGAAATTCGTGCGCTCTCACAGCCTGTCATTCCGTGGGATGTTGAATTAGCACGATGGTTTGATCATCATTTTCAACCGATTGAAAAAGTTCGGACATATTCTCGTCCAAGTAGACGGCAAGCGTCGACACCAACTATTGCACGACCTCGCTATGTCTATCAGGCAGGCGATGAAGATGGCCGGACATTCGCAGTCATTATTGATACGTCAGGATCAATGGACCGTGAGCTGCTTGGGAAAGCGCTTGGCACGATTGCAAGCTATAGCATTGCACGGGACGTTCCGTACGTTCGGGTTGTATTTTGTGATGCTCATGCTTACGATGCAGGATATATGCCCCCTGAAGCGCTCGCGGATCGCCTCAATGTAAAAGGACGAGGTGGAACGGTTCTTCAACCAGCCGTTACGCTAATCGAACAGGCAACAGACTTTCCGAAAAATGGTCCGATTTTACTTGTTACGGACGGAGAATGTGATCGCCTATCTATCAAGCGGGATCATGCATTTGTGATGCCGCAAGGAGCACGCTTACCTTTTATACCAAAAGGAGAGGTCTTTCGAATGAAGTAAAAAAGGTTCTAACCAACACGGTTAGAACCTTTTTACTTATTGTAATGTCGCTTGCACAGGAACAGATTTTGATTGCTCTGCTTCATCTGCTGTAATGTACCCATGAGCTGCCATCGCATCAAGCACTTGATCACGGCGATTTTTCGCGGCCTGTGGATGATCGCGAGGGTCGTAGCCGTTCGGGTTTTGCTGCATGCCAGCAAGCATAGCCGCTTCGTGGATTTTTAAGTCATCTAAATTTTTTCCATAATATTTTTCAGCTGCGGTTGCTACACCATAGATATTTCCAGGGTAGTAGATGCTGTTTACATACATTTCAAGAATTTGCTGCTTCGAAAAATGACGTTCCATTTGTATGGCGAGCCACATTTCCTGGGCTTTACGTCTTGGTGTTTTCTCAGGAGATAACAGCGTGTTTTTAACGAGCTGTTGCGTAATGGTACTTCCGCCCTGTGCACCGAACCCACCTTTTACGTTAGCAAGGAGTGCGCCACCGAAGCGAATGAAATCGACCCCGTGGTGATCATAAAAACGCGCATCTTCAATTGCTACAAAAGCGTTGCGAACACGACTCGGAATTTCATCAGCCGTGACGTAAATTTGATTGTCATCTTTATGAACCTCTTCTTTTACTTTTGCTTCATCAAGAGGTGGTGCAGAAGAAGCATAGTAGGCAAACACGCCTCCGCCAATAACGCCTACAATGATGGCTACCGTTACCAAAAAGGCAATAAGTCGTCGTAAAAAACGGAGCTTTCGCTTTTTCTTCGGCTTCTTTTGCGGCTGTGGCGCGATCTCTTGCTCTTGTTTTTGACGCTGCTGTCTTTTATATTCACTTCTTGTTAAAAACTCGTCACTCATAATGTATATCCGCCTTTCAATGGCAAGTCTGTGTTAATAGTTACTAGTAGTTTGTACAAAATTCGAAAAGTTAGCTATACTGAAGGTATATACCAAGTATATACGTGAGGTTAAAGCAAATGTCAATTTTAACGGTAAGAAATTTGAACAAATCAATCGGAAAAAAACAGATTTTGTCGAACGTATCTTTAGACGTGAAGCAGGGAGAAATCATGGGTTTACTCGGACCAAATGGCTCAGGGAAAACAACGCTCATTCGAACGATTGTGGGCCTAGTTCAAAAAGATGATGGCGAAGTGAGCATCGGTGGAGAGAACATTCAGAGTCAGTTCTCACGCGCTATTTCACAGGTTGGTGCCATAATTGAGAACCCAGAATTCTACGATTATTTAACGGGGCATCAAAACTTAGTTCATTTTGCCAGAATGAATGGAGCGCTAGATGAGAAGAGAATTGATGAAGTAGTGGAGCTTGTGGATTTGTCATCTGCCATTCATTCTAAGGTAGGGACATATTCACTCGGGATGAGGCAGCGCCTTGGGATTGCTCAAGCCATTTTACACCGCCCCGCGCTCTTAATATTAGACGAACCAACGAACGGATTGGACCCAGCTGGTATGAAAGAATTGCGTACCTACTTACGAAAGCTGTGTGACGAAGAAGGCGTGTCAATCTTAATCGCCACGCATCTTTTAAAAGAGATTGAAGCACTCTGTGAACGCGTAGCTATTATTCAGCGTGGAAAAGTCATTGCGATACAAGACATGCGCACAAGAGCTTCAAACGAACAGGTCACAGTCAACATCACAGCAGAGCCGCTTGAGGAAGTCAAAACGTGGTTAAAGGGCGCCGAATACGCGGTGCAGGTTGTAAACAATGACGTAATCGTACATATGCAGTATCAAGATATTCCGGTTCTTACAAAAGGACTAGTGGAGGCAGGAATCCATATTTATCGAATTGAACCTCTTGCACCGTCTTTAGAAGACTCATTTTTAGCGCTAACAGGAGGCAATGAAGATGATGAACTTAATTAGAAATGAACAAATGAAGCTGCGCTATAAAACAAGCACGATTGCCATCGTGATCATTATTTTAGCCATCGCCATTCTGGGCGCTTTGCTGGCACGTCAATTGTTTGTGGTTGGCAAAATTGGTGAAACAACGATAGGCTACTTGATCTTCAGCACGACGTTTTTATCAGCGGTAAAGCTTGTTCTTATTCCAATTGCAGGCACAATTGTATCCACAGAATTTGATCGCGGCACGATCAAATTTTTACTTATTCGTCCTGCGAAAAGAAGCACCGTTTTACTGTCAAAGTATATAACGATTTTACTTGTGAGCGTATACGGCTTGCTGCTATTTTTTGTAGTGTCCTTTATTGTCGGGCTTGTTTTGTTCCCTTTTAAAGCGTCTGACCTGTCTGATACTTGGATTTTGGCTAGTCGTTACGGCTTTCAGTGGATTGAGATCATCGTTGTACTGACGATTGCCTTTACGGTTTCAACGGTTTTTCGAAATGGGTCTCTCGCCATCGGGATCACTCTTTTGATCGCATTAGTTGCGAAAACCGTTTCTTCTTTATTTGCTCATTTTGAGCGAAGCGAAGGGAAATACCTGTTGTTCTCAAACGTGGATTTAAGTCAGTATTTTAGGGGGAGTCAGCCTTTGTTTGATGGAATGACCCTTCCGTTTTCCATTTTTATCATTGTTGGTCACATGATTTTCTTTCTTGCTTTGTCATGGTATTTCTTTGTGAAGCGGGATGTGTCGGTATAACGAAAAAACTCGGAGCACCGTGCTCCGAGTTTTTTAAATGAAATCTTTCACAAACGTAACGAACGATTGAAGCTCTTCGACCGTGTTGAAACCTGCTTGAGCCTGCTTGTCATTTCCGCCACCTTTTCCGTTGTAGGAAGGAAGGTGTTCTTTAAATAACTGACCGCATTTTAACGAAGCCGTACCTGCATGAGTGAGAAGGATTTTTTTCTCTGAAGCAGAGGCAATTAAAATGACTCCATCAAAGCTCTCTTTTAGCGATGCTGCCAACAGCTGCATTTCCTTCATGGATTGATTGTCAAACGTCTTAGCAATCAAATTACTTTCTGCTGACGACAGCAATTCTTTTGCTACATACGAAGCCTGCGCTTCTTTTAATTCATCTAGCTCGCGCTGAAGGGCTTTTTGCTCCTGTTCCCATTTATCTAAGCGCTCAATGACTTCACTGCGTGATGTGCTAAAACGTTTGCTGATGATCGTTAAAATATCCTGGGCTTCACCATAATCTTTCAGCGCTCGAGATCCAGCTTTAAAGTGAAGGCGCGTATTCCCTTTTTGCTTTTCCGTTTTGATCAGCTTGATTAATCCTATTTCTCCTAAACGAGCAACGTGTGTCCCACAGCAAGCAGAATAATCAATTTCACCTTTAATTTCCACAATTCGAATGTCTTCGGTTACGTCAGGAAGCTTGCGTAGAGGGATAGAAGAAAGCTCTTCTTCTGTCACCATATAAGTTTCAATAGGATAGTTTGCCGTAATGTATTCATTGACCTTTTTCTCAATGTTGTTTAGTTGTTCCGTTGACAGATCAGCCGTCGCTAAATCAATCGAGACCATTTCCGTTCCGAGATGAAAGCTCATCGTTTTAGCATCATACAACTCAATGCAAACAGCGGATAACAAATGCTGAGCGCTATGGTGCTGCATATGATCAAAGCGGCGCTCCCAGTTAATTTCACATGAGGCTTCGCCAAGTGATGGTTTGTCACGCAGTATATGATAAATATGCGGGCCGTCTTCTTGAACATCGATTACGCTCATTCCGTTGATGGTTCCCTGGTCGGCAGGTTGTCCACCGCCCTCTGGATAAAAAGCCGTTTCTTTTAACTGAATCCAATATGTATCGTCTTTCTGCTCAATGTGTGTAATTTCGGTGTTCCATGTTTTTGTATAAGGAGAGTGGTAATATAATTTTTCTGTCATCTCTAACGTCCTTTCATTCCGTTCTCCTGCTTATCATAACGTATTTCGATAAATAAGGACACGATGTAGTATTGACATAAAAAGGTTATTTTGTATATGATAAGAATAGAGAGGGCAGAAATTAGCACCTCTATACCCATTTATCTCTTAAATGTAAAGGAGTATGTTCTATGTTAGGTGTCGTTCTTAACTAATCCGTAAATTGGATACGGTCATTCTTTTAAAAATTTCTAGTTCGCTAGATGTTTATTTGAGTACGCTCAAAAAGAATGATGGTTAAGGACACGAATCATAGCATACCGAAGATAAATTTATCTACGACGCTGTGTCTTCATGCACAGCGTTTTTTTAATCCACTGAGATAAATGGGGACGTAGATCAATATTTTCGAGCGCCATGAACGTTGTTCATGGTGCTTTTTTATTTTCTAAAGGAGGGTTTTTACGTTGAACGAACGTGCATATAGCGTATTAGAATATAACCGAGTGAAAGAAGACGTGGCGAGATTCGCTATGACAGAAGAAGGAAAAGAACAAATTTTAGGGCTTCTACCGTCTACAAATAAACGACAGCTACAAGCACAGCTAGCGGAAGTAACCGAAGCGGTCGCTATTTTAGAAAAAAGTGCTAGTGTTCCATTATCAGGGTTGTCAGGAATGAGCGTGCTTATGAAACAGCTTCATAAAGGAACAGCATTAAAAGTCGACACGTTAAGTAAGCTTCTTGGCTTTCTGGACAGCTGTGCAAAGCTAAAGCGATTTATGAAAGATAAACAGTACCTCGCGCCTCGCGTTAGTTTATATGTAGATGGAATGGATGATTTGTCAGCGATAGCAGATGAAATTGTTCGCTGCATTCGAAACGGACGGGTAGATGATTATGCAAGTAAAGAATTACTAAAAATTCGGAGACAGCTTGAAACACACGAGCAAAAGCTTAAAGAAAAGCTGCAGCAAATGGTGAAATCGTCCAAATATAAAGCGTATCTACAAGAGTCTACAATCAATGAACGAAATGGACGATATGCAGTAGCGGTGAAAAAAGAGTATAAAAGTAAGGTAAAAGGAGCGATTTTAGACACCTCTTCTTCTGGATCAACGTTATATATCGAACCAGAAGAAGCCTCATCCATTCAAGACCTTATCGATCTGCAAAAAGCAATGGAGGAGGTAGAAGTAGAGCGAATTCTATTTTCCCTTACCGCACTTGTAGAAGAGAACGAACAGTCACTAAAAGGATCGATTGAAACAATGATCCATTACGATGTCTTGTTTGCCAAAGGAAAACATAGCCAGCTCATTAACGGAAGGGAAGTGGCTATTAACGAAGAAAGCCGTGTGTTGTTGAAGGAGGCGAGGCATCCGTTATTAGGAGATGGGGCTGTACCACTCACCGTTGAAATTGGAACCGAATACCGTAATTTGGTTATTACAGGTCCAAATACAGGAGGAAAAACGGTGACGATCAAAACAGTGGGTCTTCTTGTGATGATGGTTCAAAGCGGGCTCCACGTTCCTGTTAACGAAGGAAGTGAAGTGGCTATGTTTAAGCAAATTCTTGTTGATATTGGAGATGGTCAAAGTATTGAACAAAGCTTGAGTACCTTTAGCTCGCATTTAACAAATATCATTGAAATTTTAAAAGAAGCGAATGAATATACGCTTGTATTAGTGGATGAACTTGGCTCTGGTACCGATCCAAGTGAAGGGATGGGACTTGCAACGGCCATTCTTCATCAGCTTGCTAAAAAAGGCGTAACGATGCTTGCGACGACTCATTACAGCGAAATCAAGGAATTTGCTGATGCCACAGAAGGTTTTCGAAATGGATCTATGGAGTTTGATATTCACACGCTAAAGCCAACTTACCGGTTGCTGATTGGAAAAGGTGGGGAAAGCCAGGCGTTTGCCATTGCATTAAAGCTTGGTCTTCATCCAAGAATCATTGAAGAAGCGCATCGCATTACGTATCGAGAAGAAAAAGAATATCCGTTAGGATCAATAGAAAATCAAAAGGAGCTAGACAAACAGATCATTATCAATCGACATGCCCATCAAAAAACAGGAAAACCACAGCAGGCAACTGCGACGATATTTGTTCAGGGAGATAACGTACGCATTACGCAAAGCGATGAATTCGGTATTGTGTACAGCGGTCCTGATTCGTTCGGTAATTATGTGGTGCAGGTAAAAGAGGAAAAGCGCACGTACAATCACAAACGCCTAAAACTCTATATCTCGAGGGATGAATTATACCCTGACGATTACGATTTTTCCATTGTTTTTGACTCGAAAGAGAATCGTAAAAAAGAGCGGTTGATCAGTCGCAAATACGTAGAGGGTCTTGTGATTGAGCGTGATGAGGAAGAGTGAGGAATATCCTATTTTATGGATCTATTGGTTCAACTTTCATAGTGACTTCTACCTTCAGCCTTGTTAAAGTGACAACTAGCACGAAAAAGTCACAGGAGGTTTTCAACGATATGCTAAAGAAACTGATTATGACAGCCGCGCTTGTAATACCTGCGTTAGGTGTTCAATATGCTGGAGATGCCGGACAACACAAGGCAGAGGCAGCTGAAAAACAAGTATCACTAAGTTCAAATGAAAAAGACCTACTCGCTCGATTGGTAACGGCCGAAGCAAAGGGTGAACCTTATGCTGGTCAAGTAGCCGTTGCAACAGTCGTTTTAAATCGTTTAGATAGCGACAAGTTCCCAGACTCATTAAAAGGAATTGTCTACCAAAAAAATGAATTTTCACCTGTACTAAACGGAAGCATTAATGACCCAGCAACGTCCGAAGCTAAAAAAGCTGTAGACGAAGCGATTAATTTCCACGGCAAAGGTCAAGGTTCATTGTTCTTCTATAATCCAGATAAAACAGATAACCAGTGGTTACGTGGTAAGCACGAAACGATTAAAATCGGTGAGCACGTATTCGCAAAATAAGATGGTTTCAAAAAAATCCCCGCTTTTTACAGCGGGGATTTTTTTGTCGTAAATTAATGCTTGTAATTTTTTGTTCGTGAATTATAATATTAACTGTAATAGGATTCATAATACAGTTAATACAATGAAAAGTGATTACTAATTGGAAGGAGGGCCACTATGTTTGAATTAGACTTACGTAGTCGCAAGCCCATCTATGAACAGCTTGTCGAGAAACTAAAAGAACTCATCATCCATGAAGTGTTTAAAGCTGATGCGCAATTACCTTCCGTGCGGTTGCTGGCAAAAGAGCTAACCATCAATCCAAATACGATTCAAAAAGCGTATCGTGAGCTTGAACACCAGGGTTACATATACTCGGTCCCAGGAAAAGGGAGCTTTGTCGCTCCGCAGGCCATTACAACAAATAATGAGAAGGTGAAGAAGATGAAGAATGATCTAATTAAGCTCATTTCAGAAGCACTGTATCTAGGGATGAACCGGGAGGACATTCTCTCACTCATTGAAGCAGCAGAGGAAACGGTGCAAGGAGGTAACCCGAATGATCAAGGCAACTAATCTGCGAAAAGAATTTGAAGATATTGAAGCGGTAAAAAACGTTACTCTTCATGTAAAAAAAGGCTCGATCTACGGATTGCTTGGATCAAACGGAGCGGGGAAAACGACGCTGTTAAAAATGCTTTGCGGAATCTACAAGCAGGATTCAGGAACGATTTCAGTGATGGATCAATCTGTTTTTGAAAATGTAGAGGTGAAACAAAAGCTGATTTTTATACCTGATGCACTGTACTTCTTCCCGCAGTCCACGATTAAACAAATGGGGCAGTTTTATAGAAGCGTGTACGCTGACTGGAACGAGGAGCGCTTTCAAAAGCTACGTTCGGTTTTCAACATTGATCTAAATAAAAAGGTCCACCGCCTATCAAAGGGTATGCAGCGTCAGGTGGCGTTTTGGTTAACGCTATCAGCGATGCCAGATATTCTTGTATTGGATGAACCGCTTGACGGACTTGATGCAGTGATGCGTAAAAAAATTAAAAATCTGCTTATTCAAGACGTTGCAGAACGTGAGATGACGATCTTAATTTCGTCTCATAATCTTCGGGAAGTAGAAGACCTATGTGATCATGTTGGGATTTTACATAACGGAGAGTTAATGATTGAGAAAGATCTTGATGATCTAAAATCAGATGTCCATAAAATTCAGGTAGCCTTCAAGCGCGATGTCCCAATGGGTCTACTTGAAAAGCTGAACGTTTTATATGAGGAAAAACGAGGCAGCGTCATGCTGTTTATTGTGAGAGGAAAAGAAGACGCGGTGACAAGGCTCATTGACTCTTACAATCCAGTGATCTTTGATCTTCTTCCACTCACATTAGAAGAAATCTTTATTTACGAAATGGGGGACGTTGGCTATGCGGTCGAAACTATTTTCGTTTAATCGCGGCATTTTTATACAAGATTTACGAAGCGTCGGATGGATTAGCATCGTTTATTTTCTGACGTTGCTGTTCACAGGGCCGCTCGATTTGTATAACCGAATTACAGAAGAATTTTTTATTGAAGAAAAAAACGACAGCCTCTTCCGTTTGTCAACAGACGTGTATACAATTTGCATTTTTACTGTACCTGTTCTCCTTGGACTATTATTATTTCGTTATATGCAAACAAAGCTATCTGCTGATTATATTCATAGCTTGCCGATTAAGAGAGAGAGCTTATATAACCAGCGTATTATAACAGGTGTTATTTTATTAATTCTTCCTGTCTTTTTAACGGGTATTGTGTTTTACGTAATAGGAGTAAACTACAAACTTATGTATATTACCACTCCAGCCCACATATGGAGCTGGATCGGTCTTACCATTTTGTTTTTATTATTCGTATTTATGGCAACTGTTTTTGTCGGAATATTTACGGGAATCACGATGGTGCAAGGGGCCTTAACCTACATTCTGTTTTTGTTACCTGTAGGTATTACGAGCATTGTGGCGATTAACGCAGCTTCTCTTATTAAAGGAATTGCGCTCGATTACTACTTAGATGGCACGTTGACAAGGGATGCCCTTCCGTTTGCTCGAGTTGGGTTACTAGGTTACGGTGCAGTCAGTCCAACCGTTCTAATTACGTATAGTAGTTTAGTGGTCGTTTTTTACGTAATCGGTTTGATTGCCTATAAAAAGAGAGCAATCGAAATGAGTTCAAGAGCCATCTCGTTTCAATTTTTTCAGCCTGTCTTTAAATATGGCGTAATGGGTTGTTTTACGCTCCTTGGAGGTGCCTATTTTGGCCTTTCACAAAATAATAAACTAGGCTGGTTTTTATTTGGGTATGTAATAGGATCGATCGTCGGTTACGTAGTAGCGGAAGTCGTATTACAAAAAACGTGGCGAATTGGTTTCAGATGGAAAGGATATGTTGGGTTTGCCATCGTTGCCGCACTGTTTTTTGCGGTTATCTCACTGGACCTTCTCGGAATTGAAAAGAAAGTACCAGACCTGAAAAATGTGAAGAAAGTGTATGTAGGTGAAGATCTTTACACGTTAAAAGCAATAGACAACAGGGATGAGACGAGTGGTGATGACCGAAGTATGGTAGCTTACACAGATCCTAGCGTCTTAAAACATATTGAGGAGCTCCACAAAAAGCTAATTAAAGAAGCTTCTCTCCAACGTGGTCATGGAGTTTTTGATACAATTGGGATTGCGTATGAGTTGAAAGGCGGAGGACGTATCGTTCGATTATATAACATTCCTCGTCATCTATTTGATGAGGAAATGAAGCCACTTGTGGACTCAAAGGAATATAAGGAGAAGATGTATCCTGTCTATGCATTAAGTGATAAAACCATTTCAACAATTCGATCAATTGAGATTCAATCAAATCTATTAGAAAAGCGTCCGGTCTATATTACAGAACGAACGAAAATTGAAGAATTTGTTCACTTGCTTCAGGAAGAAATTCAAAAACAAAAAGCAACAGATGTCTTAACTGACAAGGTTGATTTGGCATCCATTAACATTTCTATAACAGATCGAAATCAAATACCGATGACGCTAGAAGTTTATTATAAGGAAATTGAAAAGTGGTTACAGAAAGAAGGGCTAGCAGATCGGGCTCTAACAACCGCAGCTGACTTTGAATCAGCGACCATTCTTCCAAAATATGATCAAGATGTACGAGAGAACTCGTACAATATGTCAAGAGCGGAGTTCAATGAATATCTAGCGGAGCAACCAAAAGTAAAACCGACTCGTGATGAAAAGCAAATTCAAAAATTGCTTGAAAACAGCGAATATGGTATTTATGACGGTCGAGATTACCAAACGGTTGTATTCCTACCAAAAAAGGCTGGGCAAACCATTCAAGTTTACGATGTTCCAAAAAAATATGTGAAAAAACTTATAAAATAGTACAAAGAAGACCTCTTTTTTTGAGGTCTTCTTTTTTTTGAGAGCGAATGATATTTTTTATGAGAACGGTTTCTTTTACCTAAATTAAGGATAAAAAGAGAACACATTTTACCATTTTTATCATTTCAGAGTTTTTTGATTTGTTTTTAGGTGATAGGGTTTCTTACAATGGGTACATAAATAAAATCAACATTACAAAACAAACAGAAAGAAGATGAAAACAATGAGTATGATGCAAGAAATTCTAACAAAGCGTGCAGAGAAAACACCACACCTTGAGGCTTTAGTTGGGGGGACGACGCGTTATACGTTCAAGCAATACAATGAGCGCGTTAATCAAATGGCTCATTACTTAATGAGTCTTGGCGTTCAAAAAGGAAATATGGTCGGAATTTTATGTAAAAATAATCACCCTGTCCCAACGATTATGATGGCGGCAATGAAAATCGGAGCTGTTCCTGTCCCGTTTAGCTGGCAGCTGACAGCCTTTGAACTAGAAGATTTACTTCAGACAGCGAAACCAACCGTTCTTTTTTATGATGAGGAGTTTGCCGGTCATGTGAAGGGTGCAAGAGAAAATCAGATTGTTCCGCACATGATTCAAGCAGGAAAAGGCTTCCATACAACGGAGGCATATGAGCAAATTTTCGCAGAGCACTCAATAGAAGAGCCGTCTGTTTCACTGACAGGAGAAGACACGGCGTTTATGCTGTTTACGTCAGGAACGACTGGAAATGCAAAAGGTTGCATGATCACGCACGGTGGATTGGATGCTTATTTTAAAGAAGCGGCCAAACGTCCTGTTAAAGAGGGCGGTCGTTTCTTAGCGGTTCATCCACTGTTTCACATGAGCGGAATTTTAAATCTGTTTAATTCGATTACGTCTGGAATTACCATCATTTTTGAAATTGATTCCACACCGAAAACGATTTGGGATACGATTGAGCGCGAAGGAATTCATATGATGCTTGGATTCCCGTCTGTTTATACGTATATGCTAGAGGAACTCAAGGAAAGAGGAGGCAAACCTGAAACGTTTAAATATGCGGCAGCGGGCGGAACGAAGGTGCCAGCAAGCCTCATCCATGAATACGAAAAACAAGGCATTTCCATGATGGAAGGCTACGGAAGTACCGAGGCATGGGTCGTCAGCGCTTGGCGTCATGATATGGGCGAAAGCAAGGCAGATTCCGTTGGAAAAGCAGTTCCAGGCGTCCAAATTAAAATCACCGATCCTGAGACGGGGGAAACTCTTCCACAAGGTGAAGTTGGCGAAATTATGGTGAAGAGTCCTTACGTATTTAAAGGGTATTGGAGTAACGAAGAAGCAACGAAGCAGGTTTTCACTGACGGATGGTTCCATATGGGTGATGCCGGCAAATTAGACAAAGACGGTTTTCTGTATATTATGGGACGATATAAAGATGTCATCGTGCGCGGTGGTGATAACGTGTATCCAATTCAGCTAGAAGAAATTATTCAGCATATGGATGGTGTGTTAGAAGTAGCGGTAATTGGGATTCCAGATGACTTCTGGGGAGAGATTCCGCGTGCATACGTCGTAAAAGATGTGAATAGTTCTCTTACGGAAAAGGACGTTATTGCGAATCTTCAATCACGCGTAGCGGACTACAAAGTACCCCAAGTAGAGTTTATCCGAGAGCTTCCGAAAAACACGCTCGGAAAAATTGTGAAGCGCGACCTAAAGGATCTTGTGTTAGGTGTTCTGCAATAGGAGGACGTAAAAAAGGCGTAGCCCAAAGGGTTACGCTTTTTTACATGTGATGAGACATATGTGAGTGAATGACATGGCCCTTCGGAGTGAGAGTATAGCCTTGTCTTAGTTTACTAATGATTTCCCACTTTTGGAGCGTTTCAAACATCGAATATAAATATTTTTCTTTTTGATTGGCAAGAGCTCCGTACCCCTTGTGTTCATCGAGCTTTCGTTGCCGAATATTATTTGTTGAATGCCCTGTTAAAAGCTGTGTGTAGAGCTGCCCTGATACAGAGTCACGTAAATCATGAATTAACGACAGCGTGTCGTATAATTGATGAGGCGTTAGCGTGATCTTTCCTACGTCTAACGAATCCTGCAGAAACTTCTCTTGTAGTCCGTTAATCTCTTCTTGAAGCTGATTCTTTAGAGATGTGAGTGCATGTAGCCACTCCGTTTGCTTCGCGATCGTCTTATATGAAGAAAGGTGAGATAAAATTGAGACGTCCTCTAACTGAAAGAATGAGAGCCACTCAATGGTTTCTTCGTCCGTTGTGCGCGGGGCCTTGAGATCCATGAGCGCATGAATCCATGACAGCAAGTGGGGAATCTCAATAGGTGACATACTCCATGTTTCAAGTTCTTTTTGTAAATTATTTATTTCGTTAATCACGGAAGAGTCATGCTCGATCCGATCTTTCCAATGCTGGATGGAATGAAGCGATTGAATGAGTTCCGGGTTTAATAACATCAACTCTTTTAATTGCTCGCTTGTCGTATACAGACGTTTGCTAGCGAGCTCAACATCAACTTCTTCTTTCAGCATGACCGTTTGTGAGGGAACGTGGTACACTAAAATGGTCCCACCTGTTGTATCCTTCACAACGATCTGCTTCTCTCTCGCTTCAAAGGATAACGTCACTTCTGAATAGGCATCAAGACCTTCATGGAACTCCTCTTTTGACCACATACGAAATGGTCGCATAATAATCTCCACACGTTCTCGCCAATACGCTACTTTTTCAGGCTGCTTCATCGAAAAGAGTAGTGGAGAGGCTGCCACGCGCTCAATTGCTTCAATACGTTGTTCATACTGGTGATACAGCTTAATGAACGGATGGTTATGAAATGCTTCGTTCATTGAATGAAGCCAGTTCTCGCGATTGTTTTGGCTGATCTGTGCACAAAACATATAGTCTCTTATGACGTTATGAATATGTGTCTGAAGCTGCTCCTTGCTTAACGTCGTAATATCCTGCTTATAGCACTGTTCCAAGTGGAGAGGGACACCTGTTTGTGCGCTCTGTTCTTTCCATAAAAACGTATCAGGTTTCCATAAATGAGGAAAAATTTCTTCCTCTCTATTAATAGCTAGTGGAAAACCACTATGCTGATTTTTAAACAAGAAAGTGGAGAGTTGTAGCTGGTCCGCATCGGAATAGTTGCTTAATGTTTGGGAGACGGCATGATTAATACGTGTTAACAGTCCTCTTGTATGCTTGTTTGCCAGCGAACGAACGGCTTTATTTTTTCGCCCAATCGGGATGAAGGTTAGGTAATCATAGTCGGTAAACTCAACGACAAGTTGTGATGGAATCGCCATATGTACAGCTCCTTTCTACTATTAATATAGTGTACGATTTTTGCTAGAGAATATGAAAGTTTTAGTGTGCTGACGATTATAAATTAATGTTATGATAGAAAAATGATGAACGATGGTACAGATATGCTGTATCAAATGTAGGAGGACATATTAAATGATGCAAGAAGCAACGCGCTATTTAAAAAGTTATTTCGGATATGATCAGTTTCGACAAGGACAAGAGGATATTATTCAAAATGTCTTAAACGGTCATCACACGGCAGGCATCATGCCCACAGGAGGCGGGAAATCACTTTGCTATCAAATTCCTGCTCTCGTCCTTCCAGGGATAACGCTTGTGATCTCACCGCTTATCTCTTTAATGAAAGACCAAGTGGACGCTCTCGAGCAAGTAGGGATTCATGCGACGTATATTAATAGTACGTTAACGGCAGGTGAAGCAGATCGGCGCCTAGAGGAAGTGAGCATGGGAGAATGTCGCATTTTGTATATCGCGCCTGAACGATTAGAGTCACCTTTTTTCATGCAGCAGCTTGAAAACTTACCTATTTCGCTTGTTGCAGTAGATGAAGCTCACTGTATATCCCAGTGGGGGCATGATTTTCGACCAAGCTACTTGCGTATTCATCGCTTTGTAAAAGAGCTCTCGTCTCAACCGACTGTGTTAGCATTAACCGCAACGGCCACTCCACAAGTACAGGAAGATATTTGTGCGCAGCTGTCGATTCCACAAGAATCCACTTTTATTACCGGATTTGAACGCAGTAATTTATCCTTTAACGTTGTAAAAGGTCAAGATGCAGATGATTTTCTACAGCAGTACCTTAAAAAAAATCCAGGAGAATCGGGCATTATTTACGCGGCCACACGAAAAGACGTGGATGCATTATATGAGCGATTGAACAAAAGTGGCATTGAAACAGGGCGTTATCATGCTGGATTAAACGAGAAGGAGCGTTCAGATCAGCAGGAACGTTTCTTACGAGACGATGTGACGATTATGGTCGCAACGAATGCATTCGGAATGGGCATTGATAAAAGTAACGTGCGCTTTGTCATTCATTATCAGCTTCCTAAAAATATGGAGAGCTACTACCAAGAAGCAGGGCGTGCGGGGCGAGATGGTTTAGAAAGCGAATGTATATTGTTATATTCGCCTCAGGACGTCCAAGTACAGCGCTATTTAATTGATCAATCCATGAACGAGGAAAAGAAGAAGCAGGAGCTGCAAAAGCTTCATCAAATGCGCGATTATTGTCATACAGAAGGCTGCTTGCAAGCATTTATCCTTCACTATTTTGGCGATCATAACGCAACGGAATGCGGAAAATGTAGCAACTGCACAGATGATCGAGACTCAGTGGATGTGACAAAAGAAACACAAATGGTGCTCTCTTGTATGATTCGCATGGGACAGCGATTTGGAAAAACGTTGATTGCGCAAGTGTTAACGGGTTCCAACAACAAGAAAGTTATCGATATGCGTTTTAATCAGCTTCCTACGTACGGGATTATGAAGGATAAAACGGCTAAAGAAGTTAGTGAATTTATTGATTTCCTGACTTCTGAACAGATTATTGGCATTTCGGGAGGACAATATCCTGTTTTAATCGTCACGGAAAATGGGAAGAGCGTGCTTCAAGGGACGCATCCTGTCATGCGAAAAGAACAGGTAGAGGTCGTGCAAGTCGCGGTCGATGACGAGCTCTTTGAAAAGCTCCGTCAGCTTCGTAAAGCAATTGCGGATGAAGAGAACGTGCCTCCTTTTGTCATTTTCTCGGATCAAACGCTTCAAGATATATCGCGGAGACTTCCGCTCTCAAAAGAGGAGCTGTTGATGGTAAAAGGAATCGGGGAACAAAAGAAAGAGCGCTACGGAGATCGTTTTCTTCAAGTAGTAGAAGACTATAAGCGTGAACATCCTGACCGCGAGCCGATTGTAGAGGAAGTGAAAGTAAAGAAAAAACCAAAGCGATCAAGTTCAAAGGAAGGGTCCCATTTAGTCACGTTTGAGATGTATGAACAAGGACAATCAATTGAAGAGATTGCCAAAAGCCGCGACCTTTCGCTTGTAACAGTCGAAAATCATTTATTGCGTGCGGCAGAAGACGGTAAAAGCATTGAGTGGGAGACGTTTTTTACACATGAACAAGAAAAACAAGTGGAAGAGGCCATTCGTGAAGTGGGAGAAGGCTTCCTGAAACCAATCAAAGAAGCTCTTCCGAGTGACATTAGTTATTTTGTTATTAAAGCTATTTTGGCAAAACGTCAATTAATGAATCAGTAGAATTTTCAAAAACCAGGAATAAAAGGCAAGGTCATGATGCATACTACTGTAAAAAAAGGAGATATGCTCATGTACTTTGCGAAAAAAGGAATCGAAGAACCAGCTCCAATTATTGAAAATACGGTTGTATACGCCTGTGAAGCAGACTCGTGTAACGGCTGGATGCGTGAGGAATTTGCGACAGCGGACAGAAGTTGTCCGTTATGCAACAGTGGGATGAAACAAGAAGTACGTGAGTTACCTCAAATTAAAGTTGAATATAACGCTTATTCATAAGAAGAGAGCCATGACAATTCATCGTCATGGCTTTTTTTATGTGTTAATTCTATAAGGAACAAGAATATCACTTAAGAAAAAAATCATGCTAAAAAAGTATTATTTTTCCTATATTGAGCAAACTACTTACTGTAATAAATACAACTATTTATTACAACATCAATTAATAGAAAAGGTAGGTTTGGTCAATGGATATTATGAGAGATATTTGCTTTTTAATTGGAGTTGGATGCTTAGCCTTTTTCTACTATCAAATGTTTCGAAAAGAAAGTCGGAAAAAAGAAGAAAAAGAATCATAAAAGGGTTGACTTATTAAATTAATTATCGTATGCTTATGTACCTGTTGATAAATTACTGAGGAAATCTGCGGCACAGAGAGAAGGGATGCTCTCTGTTTTTCAAGATCGTAAGGAGATCAGCAGACAAAGGGGACCACATTCATTTTATTTTTCTCCCATGCGTTACTTTCATCTTCGTTTTGTTACTTCGTATAGAATGATTCCATTCATTTATCCATTTAACAGAAATCTTAAATGACTTATGCAGTGAGGTAGCGATGCACAAGTCTGGTTCATACTGGCGCGGCTTCGGAGCCGTAAGGACGAAAGAGAGGTAGGGCTTTCGTTGTGCTAGACACAATCGCTCCGGATACTGTACGTAATGAAAAGAAAAAGATTATAACTGAGGTCGGTCAAACAAGCGGTGAAGTCGTCTAGATTTCACCGCTTGTTGCAATTTGTCGAGCAATTTTTTTATTTTTTTATGGAATACTTGGGTATCCCCTGTCGCTCTAAAGATTGTTGAACATTTTATTTGTTGGATGTTATCGCTTACAACAGCTTGTCAGGAAGGACTTTCCTTGACATCATTTCTCCTCGTGTTAGTATTAAAAGCGTTGAAAAAACACGAACAGAAACACGAACAAATCAAATGAAAACAAAGAAAATTAAACGGGAGCGATTCAATGTTAAACGAACAAAAAGTTGCGTTTTTAGGCGCAGGATCGATGGCGGAAGCAATGATTTCCGGCATGGTTAGTGCAAAGAAATTATCTCCTCATCAAATTATTGCGACAAACAAAAGCAATGAAGATCGATTAACAGAATTACAAGAGAAATACGGCATTACGGCTATTTCAAGAGATGAATTGGTGTACGAAGACGTGGATGTGTTCATCTTAGCAATGAAACCGAAAGATGCAGATGCTGTTCTTGTTGATTTAAAAGATAAAATAAACCCTAATCAGTTGGTTATGTCTGTACTCGCGGGTATTTCAACGGAGTTTATGGAAGTCCGCTTGCATGACAATCAGCCGATTATTCGCGTTATGCCGAACACTTCTAGCATGATGCAGGAATCTGCTACTGCTATTTCAACTGGTCAACATGTGGGAATGGATCATGTGCTAACAGCAAAAGAATTGCTGTCTTGTATCGGTGAAGTATATGTGATTGAAGAAGAAAAAATGGACATTTTTACAGGGATTGCCGGAAGTGGCCCCGCGTATTTTTACTATTTGATGGAGCACATTGAAAAAGCGGCTGAAGAAGAAGGTATGCCACCAGAGCTTGCTCGTCAAATTGGAGCTCAGACGATTCTAGGTGCAGCTAAAATGATCATGAATCGTGATGAAACCCCCTCAGAGCTACGTGAGAACGTGACGTCACCCAACGGAACAACAGCAGCAGGACTAGATGCGTTAGCTGAAAATGGTGGTGGAAGGGCGATTATGGCTGCAGTAAAAGGAGCCTCTTCTCGTTCAAAAGAAATTAGTAAGCAATTAGAAAAAGTTCATGCATAAGGGGTTTAACCCTTATGCACATGGGTAAATTAATAAGCGGAATAATCGAAATATTGAAAAAACAGGAGTGATTAGATGGCCCCCGACACCATGAGAAAGCGGGTTGTAATTAAGATTGGAAGTAGTTCACTAACGAGTATGCACGGTGAAATTAGCCGAAAGAAGTTAGAGCGACTTGTCGATGAAGTTGTTCATTTAAAAGATGACGGACATGAAGTGTTACTTGTTTCATCTGGAGCAGTAGCAGCAGGATATCGAAAGTTAGGATGTCTTGAGCGACCAAGCTCCCTGCCAGAAAAACAAGCGGCAGCTTCCATTGGTCAAGGATTGCTAGTTGAGGCATATTCAGAGCTATTCCTTTCACATGGTTACGTAGCTTCTCAAATTTTAATTACGAGAGATGATTTTTCAGATGAGAACCGCTACAACAATGTTCGTAATACGATCAATGTCTTGCTAGAACGAGGAATTGTACCTATTATTAACGAAAATGATACCGTCACGATCGACCGGCTTAAATTTGGAGACAACGACACGCTGTCTGCAAAGGTTGCTGGATTAGTGAACGCGGATCAGCTCGTCATCCTATCAGATATTGATGGTCTTTATGATGATAACCCACATACAAATCCGCACGCAAAACTGCTCGAGAACGTTGAAGAAATCACACCAGAAATTGAAGCAGGTGCAGGTGATTCAGCAAGTGCTGTTGGAACGGGTGGAATGCGCTCGAAGCTTGATGCTTTTAAAATCACGATGGCATCTGGTATTCCCGCCTTTTTAGGGAAAGCAGGAATCACCAATATTATCTATGACTCCATTCATAGCACAGCAAAAGGGACGTACTTTACACCAACGGACGATAGCGCAAACCTAGACCAGAAGAAGCAATGGATTGCCTTTAACTCAGGTCCAGAGGGTGAGATCGTAGTTAGCAATTTTGCGAAAGACGGAATGATTGAGCATAGCGAATGTCTTCATTCAAATGGAGTAGAGCGCGTGATGGGCTACTTTCAGCGCGGATCGGTCGTTCGTTTGTTAGACGTGGACGAACAGGAAATCGGGCTTGGAATCGTGAACTATTCATCAGAGGAAATAAAAGCCTCTAACAGCGGTGAGGAGCTTCAACGGATTATTGAAAAGGATGGCTTCGTCTGTCATTTAGAAATTGCCATCCCAGTTGGTGTATAAACGTAGGCAAGAGACAAGTAAATGGTTTTTTAATGAAGAACGGTTGAAATAAAACAGGAGGTTATTCGATGTTGACAAAGAATGTCAAACAAATGGTAGAAGACCAAGCAGTAGCAGCAAAAAAAGCGGCAAAGGTATTGGGTATGCTAACGACGAAAGAAAAGAATGACGTACTTCTGACGCTAGCAGACGCGCTTGAGGATCACTATCAGGATATTTTAAACGCAAATGAAGTTGATTTAGAAAACGGGCGTAAAAATGGCTTTGAAGAAGCATTTATGGATCGTCTAGCCTTGTCTAAGGAGCGCGTCTATGACTTCGCGAAAGGATTACGTGAGGTAGCTCAATTAAAAGATCCGGTCGGGGACGTACTTTCTGATTGGACGCTTGAAAATGGCCTTCACGTATCTGAAGTACGTGTACCGCTTGGTGTAATTGGGATGATTTATGAAGCACGTCCGAACGTGACGGTAGATGCAACCGGACTCGCGCTAAAATCAGGAAACGCCATTATTTTAAAAGGTGGATCTTCTGCGATTTCATCAAATAAGGCAATTGTTGATGTGATGCATGAGGCACTAGAGAAAACCATTATTCCAAAAGAAGCGGTTCAGTTCATTGAAAGCACCGATCGTGCAGCAACAGAGGCTCTGTTTACGATGAAGGAACACGTAGACGTATTAATTCCGCGCGGTGGTGGTGCGCTTATTAATGCCGTTGTGAATAATGCGACGGTTCCTGTGTTAGAAACTGGGGTAGGAAACTGTCACTTGTATGTGGATGCAGAGGCTGACGTGCAAAAAGCACTTGCTATTCTTGTGAATGCGAAAACAGATCGACCAGCGGTTTGTAATGCGGCGGAAACGCTTCTCGTTCACCAGAAGTGGTTTCAGCAGCATAAACAAGAGCTTATTCAAACGTTAAACGAGTACAATATTGGCGTTCACGGTGATGAAACGGTTGTGGAGGCTATTCCTGGAGCGATGCTTGCGACGGAAACGGATTGGGCAGAGGAATATTTAAGTCTCGATATTGCAATTAAAGTAGTGAGCGACGAAAATGAGGCGATTGATCATATTGATCATTACGGTACAAAGCATTCAGAAGCAATCATTACCGAAAATAAGCAAACGGCACAAAAATTTATGTCACTTGTTGATGCAGCAGCGGTTTATCACAATGCATCTACGCGCTTTACAGACGGCGGTGCGCTAGGGTTTGGGGCAGAAATTGGTATTTCAACTCAAAAGCTTCATGCCCGTGGCCCAATGGGGTTACCTGCGCTTACGACGATTAAGTATTTAATGAGCGGTAACGGACAGATTCGATAAAATGATCGTTAAATGATTGTCAAAGAAGCGAACGGAGCATGCGGTTCGCTTCTTTCATGCGTATTGCTGTTTCTGTGGGCTGAAAAAGGGTAAACTAGACTCAAAGGCTTATGTTTCAACGGCATAGTAGCTCTTTTTGAAACAAACAAAAGAAAAAAATATTTTTTTGAAACCTTTTCGGAAGTCGTCCGTATAAAAAGGTAGGAAAAATATTAGAAACATCGATGGTAGTCCCATCAAGGAGGAAAAGAGATTAATGTTAAAAAAATTCATGGCTGTTTTAATTAGTGCAACCTTTTTGTTTGCCGTCACACCAGTAGGGTCGTTTATTACGCCTCACGAAGATCATGTAGCAAGTGCAAAAGGCTACAAATCAGGGAAACGCTCGTTTGGAGGTAACAGTAGCAACAACGGACCATCATTATTCAAAAAGTCTACGCCTTCTAAAAAGAACAACTCGGTAACAAATAAGAGTGCCGCAACAAAATCTAAAACAGGCGGATTTATGAGAGGGATGCTGTTTGGCGGAATCGCTGGTCTACTACTAGGCGGCATGCTTGGTAACATGGGTGGATTTGGTGCATTCTTAGGCCTAATGCTTAACATTCTTGCAATCGTCGTTGTGATTAGCTTAATTCGTGGGATCTTCACGTATTTCCGCAACAAGCGTAAAGAAGAGGAAGCTCGTTCATGGAGACGATAAAAATATCAGAGCAAGAAATTGTGGATGCTATTTGTCTTCACGCTGCACATAAGCGTGAGGTTTCTCCACATGATGTTGAAGTGGAACTGATGTATGATGATGACTATGGATTTTCCGCTGAAATGTACATCAACGATCGTAAAATTGTCTTAATCACGGCGAATATGATTGAAGCGCTACGTTTTTGGCTTGATACAGAGCAGGGCGTAGATCCATTTTCAGCAGGATTAGACTTGCAATTAGACGATGAAGAAGGAATTGTAGCTTACGCAAAAGTAAACCGCTAATATAAAAGACGAGGAGAACCATCCTCGTCTTTATTTAGGGGGAGGAAAGAAGATGACAAAGAAATTTGATTTGTCTCCGCAACAAGAAGCAGAGATGATTGCTAGTATTAAGGCGTATTTTCTAGAGGAACGCGATGAAGAACTAGGTGATTTAGCAGCACGACTCGTCCTTGATTTTATTAGCAACAAGTTAGCTCCTCACTTTTATAATAAGGGAGTAGCGGATGCGCATCAGTATTTAAGTGAGCGATTAGAGGATGTTTTTGAAATTCAGCGTTATTAATAAAAGGTCTTCACGCTACAGTGTGAAGACCTTTTATTGAGAATATGGTTAAGGAAGAGGTCTTTTAAGCATGTTGTATTCTGGTATCAAACTTGATAATGGCACCATTTCTGCTTTATGCTCCTTAAACACAGGAATGTATCTTTTTAAGACACTCGCTACCGTGGGTCCCGTAATTCCTACATGACCAATCGCAATTACTTGCTGATCATGATCCAAACGGTGAGCAATTGTATTGGCTTTTCGAACGATGTGCTCAGCTGTGAAAATATCATCTAAAAACAATTCGTTTTCTAAGTAAGGAACGCCGATCTCCTTTGCTAGCTTAGGGATGACGCTTTTTCCCGTTGTTCGACTATCAAGGTAAAACAAGCCATGGCGTTTACATGCTTCTAATACAATACGCATTACCCGTTCATCTGCTGTCGCTTTTGATCCCATGTGCTGATTCATTCCTACTGCATGCGGGACCGTCTCAATTGCTTTTTCAACGCGGCGCTGGATTTCCTCGTTGCTTAAATCAGTCGTAATAGCCCCAGGGCCAAGCCAACTCTTTTTCCCCTTCAGAGGTTCCATTGGGAGATGAATGATTACTTCATGTCCATACTCGTGTGCTTTATTGGCATCTTGTGCCGTTGTTGCTAAAAAGGGCATAATAGCAACGGTAAGGGTGGCAGGCAATTTTAGCATCTCATCGGTCCCGCGCATGTTGTTGCCAAAGTCATCAATGACGAGCGTTAAGGTTTTTGCTGGTTCGTTAGCTGTTGTTGCGCCGTAAACACACGTCGTACCGCTCGCTAATATCACTGATAGAAAAAGCGTAATCAACCCTTTCTTCATGAAAAATCCTCCTTTGTCCAATCATCTTATTTATCCGTAGCATGTCCAAAATAAAGTGTAAACATTTTCAAACCACACATTTGAATTGAAAAAGTTTTAAATGTGTAAAAAGGGGAATTTTATGTGTAGTTGACTTAAACATGAAATGGAGAAAGCAGATGAAGCCTAGAACAAAGCAGCAAGCGAAAAAAACAAAAGAAGACGTCAAACCATGGGTAGCAAAGTTTGGTCGTTTTGGCATTATGACAAGAGGGGCTGTATACATATTAGTTGGGATTGTTACCTTAATGGCTGCTCTTGGAATAGGAGGCAGTACGAAAGGAGCGCAAGGAGCATTCTCCTCTGTGGCGAGTGTGCCGTTCGGTGAGGTGCTTCTATGGGTCATTGGTGTCGGGCTTATCTGTTATATTATATGGCGCATTCTAGAGTTTTTTACTGACCCCGAAAATCAAGGTGAAGATGTAAAAGGGTGGCTGAGCCGTACCGGATATATTATTAGTGGACTTATTCATATTGGTTTTGCCAGCAAAGCATTTATGATCGCTAATCACGCCGGAAAGTCGGGAGACGCCAAAGAAAAATGGACAGCTAAAGTATTGTCAGAGCCGTTTGGTCAATGGATGATTGGTCTACTTGGTGTCATTATTATCGGTGTAGGTATTCACGAGCTGTACGTAGCATATACAGAAAAATTTGTGAAGCGCTTTAATATTGCGAAGATGAATCCAAAGGAGATTCGCATTGGAAAGCTAACAGGAAAAATAGGCATAAGCGCAAGAGGAATTGTTATTTGTATTATCGGCTACTTTTTAATCATCACGGCCATTACACTAGACACGGACAAAGCAATGGGGATCGACGAAGCCATTGGAAAACTTGCAAGTGAACCATACGGTCAGTGGATGCTCGTAGCTGTAGCGATTGGGTTGTTCCTATACGGAATTTTTGAAGTGATTAAAGGAAAGAACCAGCACATGGGGTTGAAGGATTTTTAACGTTAAATGCTAGCAGTCCTTTTTCTGAAATACAATGATGAAACTAGTGAATGAAAGGTTCAAATCAACTATGATTTGAACCTTTTTTGACTTTTCCTTAACAGATCAACATCGGAAAATGTAGAAACATAATTATTAGATGCTTTCCAAAATCGGTGTGAACAATCACTTTACATTTTGTAACATGCAAGTTTTATTAAAATTAACGTAAACGAATGAACTTGATAATCATTCTACACACTCTCCTGTAAAAGTGAATAAGGGATTTACCCTTATTCACTTTTATAGCATACCTTTGACCGTTATAATTGAGATACATATTTTCCTACTTCAATAATAGGAAAATACTTTCAATTTATGAATCTACATTTTTAGTTAACATAAAAACCATCTTCTAGGCACTAAAACAGCCTTATATTTTTATACAAGGCTGTTGTTAATGCTATTTATTATAGCTTTTTAATGATAGTGGATATTTTGTAGTTCGCAAATTCATTTAAATTCTCTAGAAATTCATTTAAATACTCATTAGATGGAAATCGACATTCAAGGAGATAGCATCCATCTCCACCAGTTTTATAGTTATTTAAGACGAATTGATTTTGCTTTTCTACAAACGAAAGAAAAGGGCGATGATGGATATCATTCAAGTAAATATGGATAAAAGCATGCATAAAACATCCTAACTTCGCTTGATTTATTATAATTGAATAGCCCTCAATTACACCCGCATCTTTTAATTTCTCCACTCTTGAAGAAGCTGCTTGACCCGTTAAATGAACTTTTTCACCGAGTTCCTTCATTGTTATTCGGCTATTTATAGACAGCTCACGTAAAATGTTCATGTCTGTATGATCCAACATTGTTTTAACTCCTTTCAAAAATCAAGTCAAACGACCAAAAGACTTGATTTTAACTATGTATTGCTACAATGGATTTAGTATAAGGTATATGTAGATCAAAAAAAAGGAGAGATTAAGATGAAAGTTAACCAAATTCGTAATGCAACAATCATTGTTGAGTATGCAAATAAAAAGTTTTTAATAGATCCAATGTTTGCTGAGAAAGGTACGTACCCACCTTTCCCAAATTCTGCAAGACAAGATCAAAAGAACCCTTTAGTTAGTTTACCTACATCTGTTGAAAACATTATCGAAGGTATCGATGCAGTCATTGTAACTCACTTACACTTGGACCACTTTGATGAGGCAGCACAAAGAATATTACCAAAAGACATTAAAATGTTTGTTCAAAATGAAGAAGATGCGACAGAAGTAAAAAATGCGGGTTTTCAGAATGTAGAGGTATTACGAGAAGATACAATCTTTGAAGGGATCCAATTAATTAAGACAAAAGGAGAACATGGTAGAGGGGAAATCCTAAAACTTGCTGGTTTAGTATGCGGTGTGGTCTTCAAACACCAAAGCGAAAAAACGTTATATGTAGCCGGAGATACAGTGTGGTATGATGAGATTCAAAAAGTTATAAATAGACATAAACCAGAAATCATTGTGGTAAACGGTGGAGATAATCAATTCTTTGAAGGTGGTTCTCTTGTCATGGATAAAGAAGATATCTATGAGGTATACAAAGCTTCTCCTACTTCCCAGATCGTTGTCGTTCATATGGAAGCAGTGAATCATTGGAATTTATCAAGAGAAGAGTTAAAAAGCTTTATTAACGAAAAAGGAATTGCTTCTACTGTTTCAGTACCAGATGATGGTGAATCATACACTTTTTGAGTGAAAAACAGGAAGACATAGTTGTTTTTATGTTTAAGGAAAGGGAAAATAATTATGTCTGTTGAAGAAAATAAAGAACTAGTGCGTCGTTTTTATGAAGCCATTCAACAAGAGAATTATAAGGCACTTAATGAGTTTTGTCATAAAGACTTTGTATTTTATCCGCAGATTGATATGCCATTTTCGGGCGTGGAAGGCCTTGTAGAATCTGAAAAGAAAAACTTCGATGCTTTTCCAGGCTTTAAAATGCCCATTAAAGCGATGGTTGCTGAAGGAGATCAAGTAGCCGCCTATTTCGTATTCGAAGGACCACATACAGGTATACCGTTTGCGGGTATTTCGGCAACAGGAAAACATGTGAAATTTTCTCTGATGATGCTTTTAGGAATTCAGGATGGTAAAATTATTGAAAAAAGATCTCATGTAGATGTAAACGATATTCTCAAACAACTTAGTGCTTAATCTTTAGCATTGTATAAAAAAAACGAGCAGAATAGTATCTGTTCGTTTTTTTATAGTTGAATACCCTATTCTATCTTAGTTAACATATTCACTTTAGTTATCATTTATTCAACTTTTTATACATATTTTGATATGACAGGTTTTTAACTTGAAATTCAATGGAAAATAAAAGAGTCGAACGAAATATGGGCAAGTTGATTTACATCTAAATTTCTATATCAAGCGGTAAGCAAAAGAGGTGTATAGCGCATCTCTTTTTCGTTGTGCTTCCTTGCTGAAGAGAGCTCAGCGCTAGAATATAGGATTGATAATGGAGAAATTTCTAATGGTTGATTTTACCTGAATAAAAAGAACGTTTGTTCCTGTTTTGTGTGGTATAATTTAAATGAAATGGAAAAGATTTATTTTTTCGTTTGAAATACCTTCATAAAGAGAAATGAATTCGTATATAAAAGTGGAAGTGAGAGAGAGGAGAAAAAGATGAAATCGTTAACAGAAGCTTACATTAATTCGCTTGCCCCAAATGCAAATGCGATCAAAAATGGTTGGGGATTAGTAAAAAAAGGGAAGTTTCAAAAGCTCGCACAAACAAGCGATCATACGCTTTTGTTTGGAGAGTGTGCAGGAAGTGGAAAAACGCCGTACTACCCGTCTGCTGACTTTATTAATGAAGAAAGCCCTGTTTTTCGATGTACGTGTCCGAGTCGCCAATTTCCTTGCAAGCATTCGCTAGGATTACTTTATTCGTTTCTTGAAAAAGGACCGTTTCCGCACGAAGAGGCACCACAAGATGTGATTGAAAAGCGGACAAAGCTTGAGAAGAGGAACGAAACGAAAAAAGAAAAAGCAAGCACACCGCGCAAAATAAATAAATCAGCACTTAAAAAGAAATTAGAGGCACAGCAAAAGGGCCTTGATATTCTTGACGTTCTGATACAGCGTATCACTCGATCTGGTATTGCAGCTGTTGATGCAAAGCTTCTAAAGGAAATCGAGCAAACGGCGAAAGAACTTGGAAACTACTATTTAAAAGAACTTCAGCAAACACTGCGAGAGTTTACATACATATGGAAAGAAAAAGTAGACGAGCAAACCTTATATAATGAAGCATTTTCACAGCTTACGTCTCTTTATACGGTTTGTAAAAAGGGGAAAAAGCACTTATCCGAGCGCTTGCAAAGAGAGGATCTGTATCCAGATACAACTACCTCTATTGAGGAAAAGCTAGGTCACGCATGGCAATTGAGTGAGCTTCGTGAATTTAACCGCACCGAACGTGATGTAGAGCTACTTCAACTTTCATTTTCATGTAGGCTTCAGCCAGCTCGAAAGGAATACATAGACGAGGGCATATGGGTGTCGCTAAACGAAAAACAGCTTTATTACACAAGAAATTATCGACCGGTTCGCGCAGCGAAAATGATGAAAGCCGAAGATAGCATCTCAGCGGTTTTACAAACAAATGAGTTAGTCATTTATCCGGGGGAAGGCAACCTTCGCGTCCGCTTTGATGACTATCAGCTTCGTGAGGTAAAAAAAGACGATTGGAATAAGCTTGAGCTTATGGCTGAAACCGACTTTGCGATGGTCATTAAAAAGGTCAAGCAGCAGCTAAAAGACCCACTTCATAATAAACACCCGCTTTCATTGCTTCGTTATAAGCAAATGGGAGTCGTAAATGGAGCATGGAATATAGAGGATGAGAACGGTCAACGTATTACGCTGTCACATGGAGAACATCATTCACTGAATTCTCTCTCGCTGCTTCAGTCCACTCTCAGAGAAAACGGCATGATGCTTGTCGAGTTCCAACATGACCTCGCGACAGGAAAGTTAACTGCACAGCCGCTCAGTCTAATCCGTAACGAAAAACTCATTCGTTTAGCTATTTAAAGGGAGGATTTGGTTCGAATGATACCTGTTTTATATGAATTATATGAAGAAACGAAGCGATTATCTGTGGCAGGAAGCGATTTGGCTGCAGGAGATCCAAAATTACGTAAAATTACTGCTGTCCTCACTAAGATGGGTGAGAAGGCTCCAGTCTTTAAGCAATTGGCTCAAATGACGGAATTACTTGTGAGCGATCGTGATGAAAGTGCGGAGCGTCTTTTATCTCTTTCTGCGCTTCTTCATTCGGTACTATATACGCAAGGAACCACGGGGGATGAAGGAGAATGGGAGGACCAATCCGAAAAGCTGACGGTAGAGGCGGATACGTCGTTATCGTATCGTGCAATTGAACCGCTTCTTGAAGCACTAACCTCAAAAGGATCTGGACGCTTACAAGTCATTGAACAGGCGTTTCAAGCAAACGCTTATCACGATTTACGTCTTGTTCAGCCGCTTCTTCAAGCGGTGGATGATTCCTACCCAGATATTGCTGACTTTGTCGCTCATCATATGCTCCCGACATTAGGGGAATCCATCATCCCGTTTTTAGTAGCCGATTATAACGTTAAAGGCAAAAGAACGGATGCAAGACGATTAGAAGTTATAAGTCAGATATTGAGTGAAAAAGGACTAGCATTTTATCGGGAAGCTCTTCATGAAGGATCTTTTCAGGTAAAGATCGCAGCTATCTCCATTTTAGCCGATTATCCAGACGAAGAAGATGCCATTATGGAAGAAACGAAGGCGAAAAAATTAGAAGTGCGTCAAGCGGCATATGAAGCGCTAGTAAAGAGTAGCAGTGAAAAAGCCGCAGACGTCATTTTAGAAGGCTTATCTTCAAAAGATAACGATTGGCTCATCTATACCGTCGCACGGAGTAAATCTCCGACATTAAACGAGGGATTGTTTCGTTTAGTAAAGGAAGCGTATGAAACATACAAAGAGGGAGAAACGAAAGAATCAAAGCGCCATCTGAGTCTTCTTTTGTATGGATTAAAAGGAAAAGAACAAGAGAACATGAGAGATTTACTTCAAGAAATTGCTGAGGATGAACAGGTTCCTGCTGGGTTAGCAAGAGATGCTGCAACGATGCTACTAGAGTTGAAAGACGAAAAAAATCTACTGTTTGTTGAACAGCTCTGTGCCAAAAACCAACGCTCTGCGCTCGTAGACCTTTCGTTTCAAGCATCTTTACACTTAGGGCGCACAAAAGAAGAAGTGTTTGATCGCTATGAGCATTATGTGAAGAAGACGAGAAGAGATCCGGTTGGAAAAGTAATACTAGAAGAATTAGACGAACGTGTCGATTTTGTGCCAGCTTTAAAACCATGGGACCCCATCTATCGCTACTATTATATGGAAAACAACGAACGGAACAGCGGTTTAGAATGGGATCAACGATGGTTATCGCTTTTTCAGTCGCTTGATGAAGAACAGCTTGTTTATCGTGTAAGCCGCTCGGTCGAAGAAGAAGGTCATCTCCAGTATTTGCTTGCAAAGGTAAAGAAAAATCCGTATTTTTCAAGTCAAAGGGGCGTGAGTGTCATCCTTTCTCTTATTCAGTCAAACTATGAACATACATTTGATATAATGAAGGATATGCTCATAAAAACAGACCGGTATGCTGACTCTGTGAAATTTCATATCTCGTCCATTGTTCACAATTTGGAGCTATTCACCCAGCTGTCCGCGTCGTACGCAGGTGAATTAGAAAAAGTCGTGCAAGCAGAAATGAAGCACCCGAAATTAAAAGATAAAATGCTAGAGGTTGTGTATGAAATGAAGAAAAGAGAGGAAGTTCAAGTATGAGTGAAGCACTGCGCCTTTCGGCAGAGGAGTTATACGAGCAGGAACTAAACCTATTAAAACAAGCAGATACCGGAGTTCGACCGCCGGGGTGGCAAATGTCTCCCCGGTCTGTGAAAACCTTCATTACAGGAGGTGTTTGTGATGGTCATGTCATTACGCCGAAATATATTGGAAACGAGCGCATCGTTGAAATGGCGATTGCGACCCTGCTAACTGATCGTGCGCTGTTACTCATCGGTGAACCGGGTACGGCAAAATCCACGCTGTCTGAGCTTCTGGCAACGGCTATTCACGGAGATTCAAGGAAAATCATTCAAGGAACGGCAGGAACTACAGAGGAACAAGTTCGCTACGCCTGGAACTACGCGCTACTTCTAGCGAACGGTCCCACAAAGGAAGCACTTGTGAAAAGTCCCATTTACCGGGCGATGGAGGAAGGAAGCATTGCGCGTTTTGAAGAGATTTCACGCTGTTCCTCTGAGGTGCAAGATGCGCTTATTTCCATTCTATCGGAAAAAAGCTTAACCATCCCTGAGCTTGGTACAGAGCTATCTGCTTCTCAAGGGTTCTCCATTATTGCCACGGCAAACACGAAGGATCGCGGCGTTAATACGATGTCAGCGGCACTAAAGAGAAGGTTTAATATTCTCGTTTTACCTGCTCCACAAGATTTAGAAACGGAAATGAACATTGTAAGAAAACGAGTTCAGGAACTATCTACTCAATTTCAGCTGCAAGCAGACCTTCCAAGCGATGAAGCAATCGAGCGCATCGTTACTATTTTTCGTGAGCTTCGAAGCGGGAGAACATTGGATCAAAAAGAAAAGATTAAGCCACCAAGCGGTACAATCTCAACTGCAGAAGCAATCTCTCTCTTAACAAACAGCATGGCGCTTGCGTCCAGCTTTGGGAGCGGGCAAATTGGCTATGAAGATCTAGCAGCCGGTCTTCAAGGGGCGATTGTAAAAGATGAAGAAAAAGATAAGATCGTATGGAAAGAATACATTGAAAACGTGATGAAGAAAAAAGGAAGCGAGTGGCGTGGTCTTTATCAAGCTTGTAAAGAGCTGAACGAGAAATGAAGCCACATATTTTTGGAATACGCCATCTGTCGCCGGCGTCTGCTCATCATGTGTTGCACTACTTAAATGAGATCAAGCCAACGGCTGTGCTAATTGAAGGTCCTTCAGATGCGACACATCTCATTCCGGAAATCGTTCATCCAAAAACAAAGCCGCCCATTGCAATTATGGCGTATACACAGGAAGTGCCGATTCAGACCATCCTTTACCCCTTTGCGCACTATTCAGCCGAGTATCAAGCAATGAAATGGGCCGTTGAGGAAGGTGTACACGTTGAGTTTATGGATCTTCCTACTGATGTAACGATTGCGCTCGATAAAGAGAAGCCGTCTGCTACAAAGCGTGAGATCAAAGAATCTGTGTTTGATCAAGTGGCTATCCTAGCAAATGAACATGATTATGAATCTTTTTGGGAGCGTTCGTTTGAACACGCAATAAACTCTTCTCAATTCGTAGACTCGATTCACTTGCTCTCTACGCATCTACGAGAATTAGTAGGGAAGGAGGATTCATCATTTGAACAAGGGATTACGTATATTCGCGAGTCCTTCATGAAAAAACAAATTAACCGTGTTTTAAAGGAAGGACATTCACCAGAACGAGTGGTTGTCGTAACAGGTTCTTTTCATGTTGATGCGCTAAAAGAGGAATATAAAGAAGATTCACTTCCGATACCTGATACAGCTAAAACAAACGTGACGTTAATGCCCTATACAAACTATCGCTTGTCTAGTCACTCGGGATACGGTGCGGGAAACGAAGCGCCCGCCTATTTTCATCACATGTGGACGTACATGCAAGAAAATGATCGAAAAAAACTTCCAATCTATTATTTATCTTCCATCGCAAATGAACTGAGACAAGGCGGAACTTTCCGTTCCGCGGCAGAGGTAATTGAGGGGGTTCGCCTCGCCTATGCGCTCTCATCCTTTCGCTCTGAACCGTATCCAACACTGAAGGATTTACGTGATGCGGCTACTGTGACAATGGGACAAGGAGACTTTTCGGTCATTGCAGAGGCGTGTGCAAAAATAGAGATAGGCAATATGGTTGGTTCACTTCCTGATGGGGTTAGTCAAACATCTATCCAAGAAGATTTTTCGAGGCAGCTAAAGAGATTGAAGCTTGAAAAGTATCGATCAACAACTGCACAGGTGATAGAGCTCGATATAAGGGAAAATCGCCGTGCGAAAAAACGCGAAACGGCTTTTTTAGATCTTGAGCGATCCTTCTTTTTTCATCGTCTTCAGCTTTTGAATATCGGATTTGCCAAGCCGGTTGTGCGTGCACAAGACGATGCCACGTGGGCAGAGAAATGGGAGATAAAATGGACGCCGACCGTGGAAATAGAGCTAATTGAAGCAATTCTTCAAGGAGAAACGATTGAACTAGCGACAGCGTTTGTATTCAAAGAACGTTTGAAATCCTGTGACGGCGTAGCGGAAGCGGCCGAAATGGTACGCCTTGCGTATCAGTGCGGAATGCCTCAAGTGTTAAAAGAAGCGCACGATGTTCTTCAAGAGCTGGCAACGGATACGGGGAATTTCGTTGATACGTCTCAGGCCATTAGTGATATCGGCTATGTCATACGCTACGGAGATATTCGTCAAGCCGACATTTCTCCACTATATCCGATCATGACGCAGCTATTTCTTCATGCCACATTGTTACTTGTGCCATCTTCAGCGTGTAACAATGAGTTTGCACATGAAATGATGGGTGCCATTCAAAGCGTTCATATGATTGCGCTTGAACAGTTTGAATCGGTTGACGATGAGTTGTGGCATCAAAAGCTAGAAGAAGTGGCAGAGCGAGACAATTTAAATCCATTGCTTTCTGGCTATGCGTGCGCCATTTTGATTGAACGAAATTGGTTAACGGCTGACTGGCTGTCACGTGAAGTGTCAAGAAGACTTTCACCAGGCATTCCTGTTGATCTTGGTACGGGATGGTTTGAAGGACTTTGCATGCGAAACAAATATGCTCTCTTATCACGGACTTTTATATGGGAAGAGATGGATCACTATATTTCATCGCTCGATGAGGATGAATTTCGAAGAGCCATTGTATTCCTACGCCGAGCTTTTATGTTATTTTCAACATCAGATCGAAGCAAAATCGCAGAAATACTCGGTAGCCTTTGGGGAACCGATGAATTACAAACGGCTGAGCATCTTGCTTCACCGTTATCGGAAGAGGAAGAATCAATGCTTGATGATTTAAATGACTTTGACTTTGGAGACTTTTAATGATGAGTGAACAAATGAAAAAATGGCGGTTAATTTTAGGTGAATCAGCAGAGAGTGCTTTTAGCGAACAAGGATTTACAGGTTCTTCTCTTTCGGTAGAAGAACGACTGATGGATGAGGCGCTTCAAGCTCTTTATGAAGGTGATCAACAGCTTGGGCGATCGATTAAACTGTCAAAATGGCTAGGAGACGTGCGAGCATTATTCCCATCAGACATTGTCTCAGTCATTCAGCAGGATGCGATTGAAAAAAGAGGGCTCACACAGCTTTTGTTTGAACCTGAAACGTTAAAGAGCGTGACGCCAAGCATCGAAATGGTCGCTACGCTTATGGCACTAAAGGGTCATATCCCTGAGCGAACAAAGGAAACGGCGCGTGAACTGATCGCAACGGTCGTTGAAGAAATAAAGAGTCGGTTAGAAAATGACATCCAGCAAGCGGTAAAAGGCGCCCTAAACCGTAAGCAGCGTACGCCTCTCGGCAGTGGTGCGCAAAGTATTGACTGGAAATATACGATTCAGCGCAATTTAAAAAACTATGATCGTGAACGAAAGGTTGTTATACCAGAACGTTTTTATTTTTATGAGCGGGAGCGGAAATCGACGAATTGGACCATTATTCTTGATATTGATCAAAGTGGATCAATGGCAGATTCCGTCATTTACGCTTCTATTATCGGCTCTATTTTTGCCAGCCTTCCAGCTCTCAATACGCACGTCATCACGTTTGATACGGAAGTAGTTGACCTTACGGAACAATGTCAGGATGATCCTGTGGATATGCTGTTTGGGATTCAGCTCGGCGGTGGAACAGATATTAATCGTTCACTGGGCTACTGTAAGCCGTTAATTGAAAATCCGGATAAAACCATTTTTATTTTGATTTCGGATTTATATGAGAATGGAAACGAAGCTGCCATGATGCGGAAAATGAAAGAGCTGAAGGAAGACGGTGTCAAGGTGATTTCTCTTCTTGCGCTTTCAGATGACGGAGTACCCTCTTACGATGAACGAAACGCGCGAAGACTCGCAAGTATGGGCATTCCTTGTTTCGGCTGTAGTCCACAACTTCTCCCGGAATTGATCGAGCAAGCGCTAAAGGGAGAGGACTTATCGCAATGGAAATCGACAAATAACCACAAATAATACGAGAACCCTTTCAAAAAAGAAGGGGTTTTTGCGTTTTATAGGGAAATAAGTAAGAGACACAAAGGAGGAGAAATTGATGAATACTATTCCAGTAGCAGTTCAGCTTTATACATTACGAAACGAGACAGAAAAGGATTTTATCGGAACGTTAAAAAACGTCGCCGAAATGGGGTATGATGGCGTTGAGTTTGCAGGGTATGGAAACCTTCAGCCACAAGAAGTAAAAAAGGTGCTAGATGATCTTGGATTAAAGGCTGCTTCGAGTCATGTTCCACTCTCATACATAAAAGAAAAAATGGATGAATTAATTGAAACGCAAGTAACAATTGGAAGCAAACATATCGTTTGTCCGTATTTAATGCCTGAAGAACGCACAGAACAGCATTACCAGGAGCTCATTTCGGTGTTAAATACAGCGGGGGAAAAATGTGCGAAGAACGACATTACGCTTTCTTATCATAACCATGACTTTGAGCTACAGCTTCTTTCAAATGGAAAAACAGCGTTGCAAACAATTTTAGAAGAAACAAATCCGCAGTGGGTAAAAGCAGAGCTGGATGTATACTGGCTCACTTATGCAGGAGAAGATCCGGTAGCATGGCTGAAGAAGTATGACAGCAGAACACCGCTTGTTCATTTAAAAGATATGACAACTGATGGAAACCGTGAATTTGCGGAGCTTGGAACAGGCGGAGTGAATCTTGAATCAATCCTTTCACAAGGGGCACAATCTATGGTAGAGTGGTGGATTGTCGAGCAAGATGTTTGTAAGCAGTCTCCATTAGCGAGTGTGAAGCAAAGTCTTGCTTACTTACAACAAAGAAAGTAGGAACATCATTGGCGTTAGAAATGAAAAGCCACTGCGAAAGATGTGAACGGCTGTTGCACATTAATACAGAGGCTTATATTTGTAGCTATGAGTGTACGTTTTGTAGAAAGTGTGCAGAAGAATTAGGGCACTGCTGTCCTAGCTGTCACTTTGAGTTAGTAAGAAGGCCAAAGCGTAAAAGAATACGATAGAAGGAAGGCTAAAGGCTTTCCTTCTATTTTAGTTTCTTCGTCATAAAGACGCTATTTGGGTCAAGTGTATAATCACTAAATGGACCGCATTCGATGAACCCTGCTTTTTGATAGAGGGTTCTTGCTGGAAGAAAGGCTTCCATAGAGCCTGTTTCTAGGCTTAATTGAGCATATCCACGTCTTGTTGCTTCCTCTAAAATGTGTTGAAGCATCTTATTTGCTACACCTTTTCGTACATGCTCTTTCGCCGTTTTCATAGACTTTACTTCACCATGAAAAGCATCTAGCTCTTTTAAAGCACCGCATCCTAGTAAATGACCATCTTCCCAAGCACTCCAAAACGTAACGTCTTGTTGCTGAAGCTGACTAAGATCGAGCGCATGAATGCTCTCAGCAGGTGAATGAAGCGTCATACTATGTAAGTGATCTTGTAGGAGCCCCGCAATTTCTATTCCGGTTAAATCATCGTTTCGAATTTCCATCTGTATGTTCCTTTCTTTTGCTAGATTGAATCTTTTCATTATACAGTATCCATTACTATATTTGTTCAGAAAATTTAAAAAATACGTTGACGAACGTTTTGAGCTTATCCATAATAAAGAAAGGTATAAGTAAAGGGGAGCTGTATATGAAGGTAGAAGGAGCCAGTATTTATCCGTTTTCCGAGCAGCATATAGAAGAAACCTATTTGACCCCAAGTTATCGCATTGATTTACGCAATCCAGTGAACGTCGCCCCATTTATGAATGCAAATGTGGTCAGTGATTGGTCACAGCTATCATGGAAAGACGTTGGGAAGCCATACGAAGTAAAAAAAATGGCCAAATCTCGTTTGAACTGGGAAGCCGAGCACTCAGAGCCGATGCCGGTGAAAGAATCATGGAAATATTTTAATCAATCGTTTCACGAATGGTTTGTGAAGGATGTGCCGACTGCAATCGATGAATCGAAAAAAAAGTTTAAAGAAAAATTAAAGCGCTTTCAATTAAAAGAAGTGAAGTCTGCCATTGGAGATGTTGTCCAGCTTTCACTCTGGAATTATGTGCACCGCATAGAGGATGGCATTTGGGACCCAAGAGGAAAGCGAGCGTTATTTGAAGATCTGGATCTGCAAAAGCCGCGCATTTTATTTTTAGGTGCAGCCGAAGGATACGAAGCGATGCAACTTGCTGCGATGTATCCAGGAAGCGAAGTCGTTTTGGTTGATTACGATGAATATTGCAAAACCCATCGCTTTGCGGAGTTTCCGAGTACGTATCCATTTTTAGGTGGAAACCCAGCTACGGGTGGCTTGAAGGTATGGTATAAAGATCAGCTAAACATTGAATACGTGGTAGAGGATATTCGCAATTTGTCTTACGGAAGGGAGTTTGACGTGGTCATGAGCGTTGGACTGCTTGAGCACGTTCCGGATGAGCATAAACCCGAAATTCTGGATATGCACCGTCGTTTTTTACGACCTGGTGGCTATGTTATTATGACAACTCCTCGAAATCAGCTTAAATCTCGCATGTATTACCGAGTAATGGCTGATGTGATGAATCATACGTATCGTGAACTGATGGACATTCGCCAAATGGGGTTATACGTCTATGAATCAGGGCTTGATATTGTAAGACATGGTTACATTAAGGTTCACAATGGAATCATAGCGAAGGAGCGCTAGTCGTGGTTTAAGAGTGGGCTTTTAGGGAACACTCCCTGTACGAACAATTTTTAGGGAGTGTTTCGCATGATTAAAAAGAACGAAGAAACGATTGCGTGTTTTAGTGAGTACGATGCATTACATAAAGTAATTGTTTGTGAGCCTGATCATATGAGAATTAGTGAAGTTATTAACGAAACGCAGCGTCGTTATGTAAAAGATAATATTGATGCAGAGGTCGCAGTTCAGCAGCATCGCCATTTTATAAGTGCAATGCAAAAAGAAGGGATTGAGGTTCTGACCCTTCCTTCGTTTGAACGCTATCCAGAACAGGTTTTTACCCGTGATATTGGATTTACGCTCGGGAACACGTTATTCATCTCTGAAATGGGGAAAGGAATTCGACAGGGAGAAGAGCAAGTTCTTATGACGTGGCTTAGGGAACATGGATATTCCTATCATAATCTTGAAGATTACCGTATTGAAGGTGGCGACGTCATCATTGACCGAGATCGTATTTTTATCGGTGTAAGTGACCGAACGTGTTCAGATGCAATTGCTCATCTTCAAGAACAGCTCCCAGCGTTCACGGTTATCCCAATACCGTTTAACGAGCGGTATCTCCATCTAGACTGCGTATTCAACATTATTTCACCAACTGAAGCGCTTGTCTTTTTACCAGCGTTATCCAAAAAAGAACGAAAGCTTTTAGCTTCTTATTATCATTTAATTGAAGTAAGTCAAGAGGAACAGTTTACGCTTGGAACGAATGTGCTTTCAATTGGACAGCAAAAAATATTGAGCCTACCGGTTAATCCAGGCGTCAATGCAGCACTTCGTGAAAGAGGCTATCACGTCATTGAAGTAGATATTACCGAAATCATTAAGTCAGGTGGATCATTCCGTTGCTGTACACTGCCCGTTGTGAGAATAAAATCATAAAAAAACCTTGTCAATGGACAAGGTTTTTTTATGGATCAAGTTGTTCTCGGTACCATCTAATCGTTTCTTTTAGTCCTTCTTCCATGCGGATCGATGGAACATAGTCTAATAATCGTTTCGCTTTTTCAAGACTTGGTTCGCGGTCCTGCATATCTTCGAAGCCTTTTCCATAAGCGATATCATAGGGGATTTCCACAATGTCTGAACTAGAATCGGCAAGTTCTTTAATTTTAACAGCGAGTGAAGCGATGGAGATCTTTTCATTTGATCCAATGTTGATTACTTCATCATTTGCTTTTTTATCAATACAGTTCACAAGTGCGTGAATGGTATCATGGATAAACGTAAAACAACGCGTTTGTGTACCGTCACCGTATACAGTGAGGTCTTCGTTCCGAAGCGCCGCAACGATAAACTTCGGTACTACGCCACCATACTGAGAGGACGTTTGCCTTGGTCCGTACGTATTAAAAAAGCGAACAATGGTAATAGGAAGCCCGAGCGCACTGTAAGCAAAGCATAGGTGCTCATCCAGTGATTTTGCGGTCGCATAGCACCAGCGAGTTGTCTGCGGTGGTCCTAACACACGATCTGAGTCTTCTGTGAAGGGGAGCTTTGTGTTTTTTCCGTAAATCTCAGACGTGGAAGCAAACACGACTTTAATTCCTTTTTGATAAGCAACTTCCAAAATGTTTCTCGTTCCTAAAATACAGCCATCGATGACCTTGAGTGGGTTTTCGACCGTATTTTTTACACCGAGAACGGCTGCTAAATGATAAATGAGATCGCATTCTTCTACTAAATCCTCTAGCAAATGCCGATCTAATATATCACCCTCCACAAACGTGAAATGCTCAACGTTTGTGGAAGGAAGATACTCCTTTTTTCCGTTTGAAAAGTCATCAACCGCTATGACATGATGACCAAGGTAGAGAAGACGTTCAATTAAATGGGAGCCGATGAAGCCAGCTCCCCCTGTTACAAGGATGTTCATATTTTTTTTCCTTCCCCAAGTCTCACCACTTTACCTGCACTGTTGCGACCTCTCGTAATATTACGCGTGTCGAAGATAATTGAGGAGTGATCAAGGATTTGCTGCAGAGGAATTGAAGAATGATCAGTTAAAATAACCACCGCGTCCATATCGCTTAGAAGCTGATCGGTAAGGGAGGAACTTGTTAATAAGTCGTTTTGGATGCTCAAGCTCGGAATCAGCGGATCGTGGTAATAAACGTCGATTCCTTCCGCCTTCATTTCTTCTATGATCTCAAGCGCTTTCGAATCGCGCGTATCCGCAACATCTTTTTTATACGTTACGCCGTATACGAGTACTTTTGGTGAAGCGTCTTTTCCTTCTGCCTGTAGAAGCTGCTTCGTATAGCGGACGATATAATGAACCATTCGTTCATTGATTTCATCGGATAGGTGAATAAACTCACTTACGGTTGAATACTGTCCCAATTTCCACTGTAAATAGAGGGGATCGACAGGAATACAGTGACCACCAATTCCTGGTCCAGGGTAAAATGGGGTAAATCCGTATGGTTTTGTTGAGGCAGCGCCGATGACTTCCCAAATATCGACACCTAAGTGCTCACAAAGCATAGCGATCTCATTAATAAACGAGATGTTAATAAAACGAAACGTATTTTCAAGTAGTTTGGTTAACTCAGCCGCTTCTGCTGATGAGACGAGAACAACTTTGTCGTAAATTTTATCGTAAATGTCAAAGGCAGCTTCTGCACAGGCAGGCGTAATTCCGCCTAACACTTTTGGAATTTGGTCTACGCGGTACGTTTCGTTTCCTGGATCAATTCGTTCAGGAGAATTGGCAAGGAAAAAGTCAGACCCTGCCTTAAGGCCGCTTTTTTCCAAAATAGGAAGAAGCACTTCTTTTGTTGTACCAGGGAACGTCGAACTTTCTAGCACAACAAGATGCCCTTTTTTCAAGCGTTTTTGAATTTCTTCTCCAGCACTATTTACAAACGTTAAATCTGGATTTTTATCCGCGGTTAACGGAGTAGGAACACAGATAATAATATTTTTAACATCTTCAAGACGATCAAAATCATCCGTTACGCGAAAGCGATTCGCCTTCATGACGTTTGTTAATCGTTCGCTACTAATATCATCAATATAGCTTTTAAAGCTATTAATAGATGTAAGTTTTCTAGAATCAAGGTCAATTCCCGTTACGTTGAACCCTTTTTCCGCTAGCATGACTGAAAGAGGCAATCCAACAAAGCCTAATCCGAGAACCGCGATGGTTGCTTCTCTGTCTAAATGTTTGGCGTCTTTCATTACAGTTATCTCCTCGCAATACAAAATGATCATTCATTCTAGGTTATGCTCTGTTAATATGAAAGACATAGGTATCCTCCTATTTATGAGAAAATTAGGCTTTTTCTAAGAGAAGGACGTTCGTTTTTTAACAAAGACTACTTCGTTTGTTTCTTTTTCACCTTCTAACCAGTAGAAAGCCTCTTCTTCTGTTAAGAGATCGCTTGGATCAGGAAGCGTTGTTTTGTAATAGCGTGGAATTCCTTCAAATACAGCGCGGTTTCGTTTTCCGTCTGTAAATCCTCCTCTAAATCCATTCATTTGATTCCAATAGTCAATTCCTTCTAAAATATCTCCGAGGATCTTTTCAGGATTAAACACTTTTTCAAGCGTGACGGGATTAATGCGGCGAAGGTAATCAATTTTGACGACCTGCTGCATTCTAAGGTTTGCTTGCGTGGCTCGAATGTGGGCGATGCACAAATTATAAAGCGAATCTTTTCCGATTGTCTCTAGCGCCTCATTTGTCATAACGAAAGGAGAAATGGTCAAGGCGGATGTCTTAAAAGAGTTCATTTTACACGTAATGTTAATAAAATGATTCGCCATGTGCAGGGCGTTCATGCCTTCAAGCTTTCCGGCAAAGTCACTTTGATCATTTAGGGCGATATCGGCTTCTTTGTTCATCACACGTCTTGCCATCATAAGGAGCTCCTCAATATCGACCGGAATGGCGGCTTCATGGAACACGAGGGTATTTTTCGTTGCTACCTCGGCACCTAAACGGAAGGCCGTCCCATAGTCACGAATTTGAGAAGAAATAAAGTATGGTAGATTTAATTCCTCTAAAACTCTTACTACCTTTTCCGTTTTATTTCCGTAAATAATCGGAATAATTTCTCCGTGTGTTTTTACAAGTGCTTTTAATAAATGGCGAAGATAGGTGGAGTGACGAGAAATCGGAACGATGAAAGATACCTCAGCAAGCCCCTTCGTTCCATGCTTTTGCCATTGACCTCTTAAATCTTCTAATGTTTCTTTCGTCACTACTCGTTTCCGATGGGTAGGAAAGTGTAAGCGTGGTCCGTATTCATCTATTAAATATTGAAACGCTTCTAACGTATCTCCGTGAATACGCTGATAGGCTTCAGGCATCACTTCAAAGAGCTTTTTTCGGTGGTCCGTTCGCGTTTTATTCACAGAGAGCACGTCAATGTCATTTGACACGCGGATTTTCACCTTTTTTTCGATGGCAATGCATGTCGCGAGCTGAGGATTTGCGAGAGATTCAACACCAATTTCTTCAATTGCCTTTTTACTTAGCGCATGGGGAATGGTGAGAAGATTTTCAAGACCGAGATCAAGTCGACCTTGGATGATGTTTGATAAATAGCGGTCGATACACGGTTCATCTGGAGATGGGTGACGAGCTACCCAATCGATTGCATTTAACGTCATTCCTGCACCGTCTTCAATATCGGTAATGAAAGGAAGAAGATGCTCTGCCTCAATGGCGATGTCTGCATCTGTAAAAAGATAGATATCTGCGTCAATGGAATGGATGGCGCCTACCGCACGTCCGACGTCATTTCCAAGGCGCTCCTCATACTCAATTACCGTTGCTCCGTAGTCTCTGGCGATATCCGCTGTTTCGTCCGTCGCGCCGTTTACGACAACGACGACTTCATCTGGCTGCAATCGGTTGACTTCTGCTAGTACGCCACCAATCGTATCGCTCTCATCCATGGCAGGAATGACGACAACTAGCTTTTTACTCATATCACGTTCTACAAAAAGGGTCATTCAACATTATTCCTTTCTAAAAAGACTTGTGCCTTTATATATATATGGTAGATGCGGAATTTGGTAACAGTGAATCTAAGGCAGAAGCCTGAAATAACAGGGGGGACAGCCATGATAACCGTTGTGACCGTAACGAAGCGGGATCATTTGATTGAAAATGTATTCACGAATTTTGAGCACCAAACCAAGGCCGAGAAGGAGATGATTGTTGTCTTAAATCATTCAACGATGGATGTCGGGGAATGGAAGAAAAGGGCATCGCTACATCATAATATTCGGGTATACGTTCATCATGAAAGCGCGACGCTCGGAGAATGCCTAAATCTGGCTGCTAGTGAGGCTAGTTATTCCGTGATCAGCAAGTTTGATGATGACGATTTTTACGGCCCTTTTTATTTAACAGAAGTGGAGTCATCTTTTAAAGAAACAGATGCAGACGTTGTAGGGAAAGCAGCCATTTATACATACTTTGAGGAGGATGAACTACTTTCTTTGTTTCAACCAGGACAAGAAAATATGGAAGTGAGCGCTGCTGATTTTCCCACCCAGCGATGCTTAACGGGATCGACCCTTTCGTTTAGAAAAGATGTGGTGGAGACCATTTGGTTTTCAGAGATTAACGTAGGAGAAGATATTGATTTTCAAAAGCGCTGTCTTCGAATGGGAAAGAAACTATGGTCGTGCTCTAGCCGTCATTATGTACATATTCGCTACGGTGATCAAACGCATCACTCTAGTTCTCACGGAACCGCTGTATTGAAGCGAGTTTGTCAGCCTATCGGTTACCACATAGATTATAAAAATTACGTGAACTAACGTAAAAAAGGAGTGAAAATCACTCCTTTTTTGTTAAATGCACGTTGTATCTCCGTCAACAAGAGCGGAAATGCTTTCGACTTGGTTCCCGTCCAATACAATCAGTTTTGAAGCGACAAATGGCGAAATAAGCTCGGGTACAACGATGCAAATATAGCATTCGTCTTGATTAACGTTTGTAATAATGCCACGAATGACATCTCCAGACTTTGTTCGTATATCGACATCTTCATCAATAAATTTTTCGACGAAGCTTGGAATACAACAAGGGATAATGGGGGTAGGATCAAAGCAGTTTGATCGTTTGAATCGTACGTTAGCATAACTCATGTAACATCCTCCTTTGGCTCATTTAGTTCGTGTTTTCATGGAGCAACAAGCAAGAGCACTGCGGAATGTACTCCTTGCAGAGAGATACAGGTTTTGTATCGTTTCTTGGGGCGCACTCATTCGCTTCCAGCTCAATTCGAACAGTTGCTTCACTCGTGACATCCAAACAGAAATCAATGTCAATTTGAATTTGTTGAATGGCATGATCACAAATGACGACAGGATCACATTGGAAAGACGAGATTACAGGTATAATTCTCGTTCCGTGTGGGGCACAAAGCAACAGGCGCTGGGTGGTGGTGAATGGGATTGGGTTGGAAGTGAGTACGCAGCCACAGTCATCTTCAATCTCTAGCGTAATAAATCCTGTGATGGTTATGCTGACTTTTTCTAGATGAACCGTGTCTCCGTTTGGAAGAGTAACAGCTACAGTGGAATGACGGCGGACGGTAATCATGTCCGATAATTCCTCAAGCGAAATGGGTTCTCCGTATGAATCGCTTAAAAAGCAGTCAATTCCTTCACGGTAATGAAACAGCTCGCATAAATCTCCGATTGCCACATTATACTGATCGTCTCCAGCAGGAGGATTTTCACATAAGCTAAAACCTATGATGGATAAGTGGACATGACGATTAATCCAATCATAAATTTTGGGCACGCGTATACATACGTTTTCTTTCTCTTCAATACTCATAGCTTCCCTCCTTTCTGATATTTTTTAGTTAGCCATGCCGCTTATTACATACTATTTTCAATCTGTATAAAGGTGTCATGGAAAGGGGCATTTTTCATACAAGGTGAATATAATACAGAAATAAATCACTTAGGATGGTTGATTGCCGTGACAACCAGACGTTTTTTACATAGCTTATTGTGATTGGGTAAATGTGATAGAGAAATCCTATGCCCGAAAATTTCAGTTTGTTTTCGTGAAAAAGGCCTGATGCAGGACATAGGCATTCAAAAACGAACAACATGACACGACTTATATTAAAAAGGAGACTGCTATGATCAGCTTAGTAGACTTAAAAAGACAATTTCAATCCATTAAGGACGATATTTTAAAAGAAATTGAAGGGGTCATTGACGGGGGACAGTATATTTTAGGACCAAAGGTAAAAGAGTTAGAAGAGAAAATTGCCCAAAAGCTAGGTGTAAAAGAAGCGGTAGCCGTTGGGAACGGAACAGATGCGCTTGTTTTAACCTTAGATGCTCTCGGCATTAAAAGTGGAGACGAAGTGATTACGACACCGTTTACTTTTTTCGCTAGTGCAGAAGCCATTTCACGCGTAGGAGCAACACCGGTATTTGTTGACGTGGATCCTGTTACGTACAATATCGACCCCAAAAAAGTAGAAGAGGCGATTACATCTTCAACGAAGGCAATCATTCCTGTTCATATATTCGGTCAGCCAGCCGAGATGGATGACATTATGGAAATTGCGAAAAAACATCAATTATATGTGATTGAGGACGCATGTCAGGCGTTCGGCTCTTCTTATAAAGGACGCCGTACAGGAAGCCTAGGAGACGTGGCCTGCTTTTCCTTTTTTCCAACAAAAAACCTTGGAACATTAGGAGACGGCGGAATTATTACGACCTCCAACGAACAGCTAGCAGCGCGTATTCGGAAGTTAAGAATGCACGGAACATCGAAAAAGTATTACCACGATTCCATTGGCTATAACAGCCGATTAGATGAAATCCATGCAGCGATTCTGCTGGTTGTATTAGATAAAATTGATGGGTGGAATGAGAAGCGTAGAGAACATGCAGCATATTATCGCTCCCATCTAGCCCACCATCCTTTATTCACTCCTCCACAAGAATCCCGTCATCTCACCCATATTTATCACCTCTTTTGTTTAGGATCAACAAAGCGCAAGGAAATTATGGAGAAGCTTGCTGAACAAGATATTCAAAGCGGTGTGTACTATCCGCAATGTCTTCATTTGCAAGAAGTATATGCAGATCTTTCCTATAAAAAGGGAGACTTTCCTGTATCCGAGCGTTTATCCGAAACGCTGTTTGCCATTCCGCTTGATCCGTTCATCACGAAAGAAGAACAAGATGAGGTTATTGGCGTGCTTTTATCTGTAAAGGAGGTGTAAACGCTTGACTACATTTGGTTTAATTGGCTGCGGCTATATTTCAAAGCGGCACATTCAAAGCCTTGCTGAATGTCCGAATGCGTGTCTTGTAGCTGTTAGTGATATTCAAGAGGAGCGAATGAAACAAGCAGCCTCTTTATATCAAGAGAGCGCTGGGGCAAATTTGAGTATTCATCATTACGGAGACTATCATCATATGATGAAGGATTCTTCCATTGATGTCATTATTATTGCAACCTCTTCTTTATTACACGCTCCAATTGCAAAAGAAGCCATCGAACACGGTAAGCACGTTATTATTGAAAAACCGCTTGCTTTATCCATTGAAGATGCTAATGACATTATTGAATGGGGAAAAAAGCATAATCGACACGTGATGGTTTGTCATCAAATGCGCTTTCGTCCCATTATGCAAAAAATCAAAGATGTCGTTACGAGTGGGAAAATTGGGAAGCCGTACTTAGGGGTAGCCAGTATGCGAATTAATCGCTCTGAAGAATATTATACATCAGCTCCTTGGCGCGGAGATTGGGAAAAAGATGGTGGGATGCTGATCAATCAAGGCATTCACGTCATTGATTTATTACAGTGGTTTCTCGGTGATGTGAAATCTGTGTATGGGGATATTTCACGGTATCTATCCGTTAAAGAAACAGAAGACGTCGCACTGGGCGTGTTAACGTTTGAGAATGAAGCAAAGGGGATCATCGAAGCAAATGTCATCACCCAACCAAACAACATTGGTTATTCGCTTTCCATATTTGGTGAAAAAGGTACCATTTCAATAGAGGGGTCAGGTCTGGATATTATTACAAGATGGTACGTAGATGGAGAAGAAACCGATTCTGATGTGAACGAGCTGGTTAATGATCATTCGGAGCATCTATCCATGTACCAACAGTTTTTAGAAGTGATTAACACCCAGATAGGAACACCGTTAGTAAATGGAACAGAAGGAAAGAAGGCGTTAGAGACCATTTTTGCTCTCTATCAATCTGCTCTCGAGCAAAAGATCGTGACACTGCCTCTTGATCATTTTTCAACCGCACACATGAAGAGAAAGGAAGATTGATTCGTTATGAGCATGGGCACCATTTTAGTGACGGGAGGAGCAGGGTTTCTCGGTTCGCAGCTTGTAAAAAGACTACTGAAAGAAGCTGACCATATCTATGTCATTGATAACCTTGCAACCGGCAATAAGGCGGCGATTCCTACGTCCACGAAGATTACATTTTATGAAGAAAGCATTACGAACGAAGATTTGCTAAAGGACGTACTGCCGAAAGTAGACTATGTGTTTCACTTTGCATGTAAAAACTTAGTTAATTCAGTTGAGAACGTAAATGAAGATTTTTTAACAAACATGTACGGAGGCTACTTACTGCTTCAGCATGCGCATCAGTATGCCCAAAAGTTAAAACGATTTGTCTATGCCTCCACGGCTTCTGTATATGGTGATGCGGAGATTCTTCCAACACCTGAAACCTACTACAATATTAAACTACCGTATTCGGCAAGTAAATTTTCAACCGAGCATTATGCACAGGTTTACTATCACCTCTATCAGCTCCCGGTCGTAACGCTTCGTTTTTCCAACGTATATGGACCGGGCCAGCTTATTACAAATCCGTATTGCGGGGTTGTCGCAAAGTTTTTTGAAGCAGCTGAAGAAGGGGAACCGTTAGCCATTTTTGGTGATGGAAAGCAAACCCGAGATTTTACCTTCGTAGAAGACGCCATAGAAGCAACCTATATAGCGGCACTAGATGATCGCTCCATTGGTGGGGTATACAATGTAGGAACAGGCGTTGAAACGAACGTACTACAGCTTGCCAAACATATCCAAGAGGTGACGAATAAAAAAGGAAAGCTACAGTTCCTTCCGAAGCGACGAGTTGATGTGGTGACAAGGCGGAGAATGAACATTGGAAAGATTGAATCTGAGTTGAACTGGCGTAACAATCATACGCTAATTGAAGGTCTTGAAAAAACGTATAAATGGCTAAAAGGAGAGTATTAGATGAAGGTTTTCCATGGGACAACGGAAATTGCAGGTCAAATGGGTATTTTAAGTGAAGCACTGCAAAAGAAGGGTCACTATTCAATTGGATATAATACCTTTCACTCCTATTTAGGGTATGAGGATCATTTAGTCAATACGGATGAACAAACGATTGAGCAAGAACGGGAAAATATTATTCGGGCGTTCGACGTGTTTCATTTTCACTATGGAACGACGTTGTCACCAGGTTTCGAAGATTTAGAAAAGATTGCGCGATTAGGTAAGAAAATGGTGATGCATCATTGGGGAAATGATGTACGGTTTCATGATATAGCCCGTATCCACAATCCATATGTATACACAGGTGATTCACCTCCTAATGAAGTGATGCATGAAAGGTTAACCAAAATGACCCGCTATATTAAGCAAGCGATTGTACAGGATTATGAAATGGTTCCGTACGTTGAAAACTATTACGATCACGTTCACGTCGTGCCGATTGCGATTGATCTTTCTCAATTTACCCCTGCCTATCCTGATCCAATGAAAAAGCGTCCTTTGATTTTACATGCCCCAACAAATCCAGATTTTAAAGGAACGGCGCACGTTGAGAATGCCATTGAGCGATTGAGAAAAGAGTATGATTTTGACTACAAGCGCATCGAAAAGCTTAAGCATTCAGAAGCGATTGAGCTGTATAAGGAAGCAGATCTAATTATTGATCAAGTATTGTGTGGGTCACATGGTCTGCTTAGCGTAGAAACAATGGCGCTAGGAAAACCTGTTGTCACCTACATTCGGGAAGATTTAATCTCACGTTTTCCAAGTGAACTCCCAATCGTGAATGCAAACCCTGATACGTTATACGATCAGGTGAAGAAGCTTTTAGAAAACCCATCTTTAAGACGAACGCACGGAGAGCAGGGGCGTAAATATGTCGAAGCGTATCACAGTAGTGATGTCGTCATTGAGCAGCTACTAGCGATATACGAACAGCTATAAAAAACGGAGGGAGTACCTGTAGATAGGTACTCCCTCCGTTTTTTAACGTTTGAGGAACGAATAGAGGCTTTGATACAAAGATGGATTGCTGTAATAGAGATCACGTAGGTTTTGATTCGCAAAGTCACAGACAATAAGTGCCTTATCATATTCGTACGTGCTTGCTCCGTCTATATAGTCGGTAATGTGAGTGGCATTAAATGTAGGGCCTTTTCCAGCAATCATTTGAACACCTGTACGATGATATTTCGCATAGTTGGTCACGTGCATAATGTACTCGGAAGATATTTCTGTATTCCCATAGTAATTTGCACTTGCACTTGCTACATCAAATTCAAAAGACGTAATATCATAACATCCATATCCATTTAAATACGGAAGCCACATCGATAAGAGTTGCTTGCTTCGAACATATTGAACACTCGCTTTTACCAGTTCCTCATCTTCTTTAGGGATGGTTCCTCGTTGCCATACGAAGCCTTTTAAGCGTAGCTTATCGTGTAGATGAAAGCTGCTATTCCAGCGTGCAAGAAACGCGTCAATCCACCATTTAACTGCATCAAGGCGATCAGCAGGTGATTTGAAATTATAGAACCTTCCGTTTATCATCCCGAAGTTTTCTTGAAAGGTAAGCGGATAAGGAATGGTGATCCAAACGTCTGTATATTGTGCAAACGGCGTGTTTAATGAAAGGGCATCAAAATTATATCCTTTCGTAAAGTAACGATCTAATATAAAATCCCAGTCCTCTTTTTGAGCTAATTGTTCAAAGCCCGCGTACATAGGGTGAATGGAATAACCTTTTCGACCTTCATAAGCATTGAAAATAAATGATGTAAACATCCGATCAACCGGTTCGTTATTGACTAAATAAAACTGATAAGGTCGTAATTCTTCCATTGACCACTCATATTCAAGCGTTTCAGAGCCATATTCACCAAACGGCAGAATGCAAATGTGATTGTGAATATTTAGCTCTTCTGGCGTTTGAAATCCATAGGGACGAGTAGACAAATTAAATTCCCTCCTTTTTTAATTCTTATTAGTATATGACAAGAAGATAGAAATGGTCATGGTTGTCTGCGGATTTACAGGCATACAGATAACCACTTTCCTTCATATGAATATACTAATGGAGAAGGAGAGATGCAGATGAAAATTGTTCATGGGCCAACTGAAATAGCCGGACAGATGGGGATTTTATGCAAGCATTTACGTAAAAAAGGATACGATGTAGCGGGCTACAATTGGTTTCATAGTTACTTAAACTATAGTGGAGATATTGTAAGCACGGATGCCTACGAGATTGCTAGACACTTACCAGCGATAATTAGTAAGGGAGATTTGTTTCATTTTCATAATGGGGACACGTTTCTTTTAGGGGGCGGAGATCTTCCCCTCATCAAGGGAGCGGGTAAAAAAATGATTATGCACCACTGGGGGAATGATGTTCGGACAACAACGAATGTGGCAAAGCTTAATTCATATCCGCTTCCACCTAGTTATCTAACCGATGAGGAAATTCATCAGCGCTTAGTGCAGTTCTCAAGTTATATGGACCACGTTATTGTACAGGATTATGAGATGGTGCCTCATGTAAAGGACTATTATAAAAACGTGCACGTTCTTCCGCTAGCTTGTAATATCGAAAATTTCCAGGCTTCTTATCCATCCGCAACAAATGCAGTACCAAAAATTATTCATGCGCCGACCAATCGTGAGTTTAAAGGGTCTTCATACGTAGAAAATGCGATTGAACGACTAAAAGGAGATCATTCCTTTTTATACCAGACGATTGAAAAGAAAAGTCATAAAGAGGCGACCGAAATGTACGCGCAGTCCGACATCGTGATTGATCAATTGCTATGCGGGACTCATGGAATGCTGAGCGTAGAAGCGATGGCGATGGGAAAAGTGGTAATCGCTTATATTCGTGATGACGTAAAGGCTTATTTACCGCCGGATCTTCCGATTGTTATTGCAACACCTGAAACGATTTACGACGTGCTTTCAGCATTAATCAAAGATCCTGTACGCCGCAACAAGATTGGTATCGCAAGCAGAGCGTACGCGGAAAAATATCATGCAGCAGAAAAAGTCGTTGATCAGCTCATTTCCATCTACAATACCATTTAAAATATGAAAAAAAGTAAGGAGAGCTTAGTATGATTCATCCATCAGCTGTTATTGGAGATCAGGTTGTTTTAGGGGAAGGCGTCGTCATCGAAGAAAATGTGACCATTGGGGATCATGTGACCATTGGTCATCATGTTGTGATTAAAAAGGATACTCAAATCGGTAGTCACGTTGAAATTGCTGATTTAACGGTGTTAGGGAAAAATACGTCTTCAAATAAAAAAATGGCTCGAAAGCCAGGAAAACAGCTAGGTCCACTTCTTATCGGTGATCATGTTCGAGTAGGGTGTAATAGCGTAATTTACCGAGGAACGTCGCTTGAGAGCGGCGTATTCGTAGGAGATTTATCGAGTATTCGGGAACATGTAACCGTTGGTGAAGACAGTATTATTGGTCGAAACGCTATTGTTGAAACGAATACAACAATCGGTCGTCGTGTTACCATTCAAACGGGTTGCTACATTACAGCCGATATGATCATTGAAGACGAAGTATTTATCGGACCGTGTTGTTCAACGTCTAATGATATGTATATGGGGATGGGCAATTATGAGCATCAGGGTCCCATTATCAAAAAAGGGGCGAAAATTGGAAACAACGCAACGCTTCTTCCAGGAATTACGATTGGGGAAAACGCCATCGTAGGAGCAGGTACAGTCGTAGTGAAGGATGTACTTGATCATCATACAGTGGTTGGAAACCCTGGTCGTATTATTAAAAAGTAGAAAAAAGGGACATTTCTTGTTAACAAGAAGGGTCCCTTTTACTATTTGATTCGTGTATATAAATCTAACAGCGTAGCGCTATTTTTGATCATATCGTGGTGTTCCTCTACGTAAATACGTCCCTGTTTGCCGATACCCATAAGACCGTCTTGATTTTCAAGGCACTGTTTAATGATTTCGGTAATGGTATCAGGATTTGCAGAAATAATTGGAAGGGAATCTGGATAATGTTCCTTCATATAGTCACTAATCCAGCAGATGACAGGCTTCCCCATCGCCATACATTCCACGGCCAAAAGACCGTAGCTTCCAATATGGAGCTGATCAATGATTAAATCTGCACGCTCATACATCTTTTTCGCTTCTTCATGAGACTTTCCCTGAATGAGTTCAAAATCAAAATCATACGTTAGCTTTAGATGTTCAATAGCCTTCGTAATGTAGGAAGTTCCTTTTACAAGGGGAGAGGTTGGAGCGTGAACGATTAGCGGTTTGTTGTTTTGTTTAGGTTCAACGAGGCCGTAATGAGTTAAATCAATGGAAGAAGGGAGGATGTGAACGTGCTCATAGTAGTCCTTTACATACTGAGCTAATTCCATATCTGGAACGATACAATGTTGAAATGAGTGACCAAGTCTTGCTAGATTACGACGAATGCCTGTCTCGTCTTGGTTTTTAACAACGACGTATGGATTTGTCTGCTTGGCAAGTGAACCTATGCGTGCATCACTTCCCCAATGATGCATCAGCAGCTTTTTATTATCATTTTTTAGTATTGGAATATCAGAAGCATCCCATGTTAAACACGTACCAAAATGAAAATGAAACAGATCAAATTGATCACACAGTTCTTGGGAGAGCTTTCTGAGTTTCTCATTTAAAGAAGGCGTGTTTTTTTGATCAAGCAATGACCACGTGTAGTCAGACGTATAGCCTAAATAATAAGGGTAGTAGTTTAATGTTTTAGCATAAACATCGTGATAATGAAGTCCTTTTGCTAACGTGTGCATTTGATTAGCAATTTCAATGGAACCTTGGAGAACACGAAGGTCTTCGTTTTTATGGTTAAATGATGAGGTTGTATGAAGCGATTGAAGCGTTTGTTTTATTTTCCATTCTCTTTCTTGCGTAGATTTTGATAGAGAAACATATTTTTTAAGCGCCTGATTTGATGGAAACTGTTCATGACCACGCCAAAACCAAAGCCATGCGTTCTCAACCATTGACATCTCTAAATAAGCGATTCCCGTTAATAAATACAGTTCAGGTGAGTTCGGACCATTTTTTTGCAGAACTTGAAGCAAATCAAATGCTTTGCTGTATTCTTTTGAGTGAATGTGCTTTGCAATGTGTGAAATAAGGTTATTCAAAGAAACCCTCCTTAGCTTTGTCTTTCTATTATTATATGTAGAAAGAAGATGACTGCGCATGGAAAGACGAGAATGGGGCTACTTATCCTAGCTATTGAGTGCACCATTTAAGCGCTATATTAATATTCTATAAAGAACGGGTAAAAATCGGTGATATAAACAAGCGCTGAAATTTAATTTTTTGTAGAGAGAAAGGCGGGTATACATGGTTAGCATTAGCTTATGTATGATTGTGAAAAATGAGGAAGCGCTCTTAGCACGGTGTCTTGATACGGTAAAGGATATTGTGGATGAAATAAACATCGTTGATACAGGTTCAACGGATCGGACGGTTGAAATTGCTAAGGAATATACGGACCGGATATTTTTCTTTGAATGGATTGGGAATTTTGGAGCGGCGCGAAACGAATCATTTAAATACGCTACATGTGACTACATTTTGTTTTTAGATGCAGATGACGTATTGTTAGAGGAAGATCAACGAAAGTTAAAGGAATTAAAAGAAACGCTTGATCCTTCTGTTGATTCTGTTTCTATGTATTATGATGCAGGAACAGATGAATTTGGGAACGTGACGCTTCGCTATCGTCGCAATCGATTAATTAAGCGCTCTCGAAATTTTGTTTGGAAAGGTGATGCTCACCAATACTTAGAAGTGTACGGGAACGTTATTAACGCAGACATTTCCGTTACGCATAAAAAGGAAAAGCACTCTGTTGGACGGACATTAGGTATTTATCAGAAGAAAATCGATCGAGGAGATGAATTCTCTCCGCGTGATCATTTCTACTATGGAAACGAGCTTCGCGAAAATGGCCATTATGAAAAAGCGATTGAGAGCTACGATAAAAATATTAGCATGGCTGAAGGCTGGATAGAAGATAAGGTGTATGCGTGTATTAATAAAGCGGACTGTTATCGGTTTTTAGGTGATCTTGACAATGAGCTTAAGTCATTGTTTCAATCGTTTGAGTTTTCGAAGACGCCAAGAGCAGAGGCAACTAGTAGAATCGGCTACAACTTTCAAGTGAAAGAGGATTACGAATCAGCCGTATACTGGTATGATGTTGCGACAAAACAAAAGGCAGATCCAAATCAGTGGAGCTTCAGCTACCCTGCTTACTACACATGGTATCCGCATTTACAAATGTGTCTGTGCTACTACAGACTCGGAAATTTTGCCAAATCGTATTATCATAACGAACAAGCAAGAACTTATCGACCAGAGGATCAGCGAATTGTTAATAATAAGGCGCTGTTAGAGGGGAAACTAGGATTGGAGAAAGAAAAGTAACAACATAACCATTTTTGTCTGGACAAACGCTAGTGATCCACATTGAGCATATATGAAAGTTAATTAATATTGAAATCCAAATCTCTAACTACTTAGGGCATAATAGTTAGAGGTTTGGATTTTTTATTATTTGTCTAAAAGATCAAAAAGACCAAGAAACCTGAGGCTTCTTGGTGAAATGTTGTGAATATATTCCTTTTTGGTTAGGATAATCTAACAATCGTTAATGCAGCACCTGCACCGTTTTGAAGTGTCGCTGCACCTAACAAGCCAAAGAATTGAAGTGTAATGGTGCTTCCAGCAGCTAAAGTAACGATAACATCGGCATTAAATTCTGAAATACTTAACACAGGGTTGACTGTAGAAGCAAGGTTAGGAGCACCGTTAATAATTAAACGAGAACCTAATAATAAAGCAGCGGTCGTTTTTGCTTGATACGTAATATAGTATCTACCAGCAGTTGGAACTGTAAAGACTGTATTCGTACCGTCAACTGTAATACCGCCTGATAAGTCTTGTGCATTTGGAAGAGGAACAGACGTACCACCTAATACAACTGCGATAACACCACCACCTGTATTAGCCGCAAATCCGGAGGTGTTGGTAACGCCAGGGCCAGTAGGACCAGCAGCACCGGTAGGACCAGCAGCGCCAGTAGGGCCAGCAGCGCCAGTAGGACCAGCAACACCAGTAGGACCAGCAACACCAGTAGGACCGGCAGCGCCAGTAGGACCAGCAACACCAGTAGGACCAGCAACACCAGTAGGACCAGCAGCGCCAGTAGGGCCAGCAGCACCAGTAGGACCGGCAACACCAGTAGGACCAGCAGCACCAGTAGGACCAGCAACACCAGTAGGACCAGCAGCACCAGTAGGACCAGCAGCGCCAGTAGGACCAGCAACGCCAGTAGGACCGGCAACACCAGTAGGACCAGCAGCACCAGTAGGACCAGCAGCGCCAGTAGGACCAGCAACGCCAGTAGGGCCAGCAGCACCAGTAGGACCGGCAACACCAGTAGGGCCAGCAGCGCCAGTAGGGCCAGCAGCACCAGTAGGACCGGCAACACCAGTAGGACCGGCAACACCAGTAGGACCGGCAGCGCCAGTAGGACCAGCAGCGCCAGTAGGACCAGCAACACCAGTAGGACCAGCAGCGCCAGTAGGACCAGCAACGCCAGTAGGACCAGCAGCACCAGTAGGACCGGCAACACCAGTAGGACCAGCAGCGCCAGTAGGACCAGCAACACCAGTAGGACCAGCAGCGCCAGTAGGACCAGCAGCACCAGTAGGACCGGCAACACCAGTAGGACCAGCAGCGCCAGTAGGACCGGCAACACCAGTAGGACCGGCAACACCAGTAGGACCAGCAGCACCAGTAGGACCGGCAACACCAGTAGGACCGGCAACACCAGTAGGACCAGCAGCACCGGTAGGACCAGCAGCACCAGTAGGACCAGCGGCGCCAGTAGGACCGGCAGCACCAGCAGCACCAGTAGGACCGGCAACACCAGTAGGACCAGCAGCACCAGTAGGACCAGCAACACCAGTAGGACCAGCAGCGCCAGTAGGACCAGCAGCGCCAGTAGGACCAGCAGCACCAGTAGGACCGGCAGCACCGGTAGGACCAGCAGCACCAGTAGGACCGGCAGCACCAGTAGGACCGGCAGGACCAGTAGGACCGGCAGCACCAGTAGGACCGGCAGCACCAGTAGGACCGGCAGCACCAGTAGGACCAGCAGCACCAGTAGGACCAGCAGGGCCAGTAGGGCCAACGCTACCGCCGCCAGTAGCAGTAAGAAGCTCTACATCATCAAATACTAGATCAGCAACTCCCACACCTGGAAGTTTATTTACTAGGACAAGTGCTTGAGTAGTACCGGCAGGAGCTGGAGATGTATTACGATAAGTCTCAAGCCATGTGTCATTAATTGTAATGTCAGGAATACGATCAATATCAATGCTTTCGATAACACCGTATCCTAAGAAGTTGAATGCAGCATCGTAATAGCTAACTTGTAAAGTAGCTGCTGGTGGTGTTCCAGGTCCTAGTTTCCCAATTGAAACTAAAAACTCGAAGCTTTCACCAGGAGATGCAGGCACAAATTGATAAAGAAATGAGTTAACTGTTCCTCCCTGTAAGATGACAGAGAAGAAACCGGTATGAGAATAGTCTCTTGTGATCGTTCCATTTAACGAAACCCAAGGTGCTAGACTACCGGTTTCAAAGCTACTATTGATAACGAGATTATTAATACCCAAATTTTTACCTCCATTCGTTTCAATAAAAGTCGCTCGAGGAAAATTCCTCTATACATACTATGTAATCTGGAACAGAGGGTCACGACTAGTGTCCATGGTTGTTTTGCTCAAAAATAAAGAACTCGCCTTTATCTCCATGTGAGAAGGTATGACGAGTTCTTATGTTATGCTTTAACTTTAATAAGATGATATACATCTATTGTTGAAGTGTCACTGTTACCAGCTTTCTGTTAATCGAAATGTCCCATAAACCGTATTACTTGGACTATTACCCAAATTTGTTACTGTTAACGTTACAATACTTGTATCAGGAAGTTCAAAATTTAATAATTCAACAGATGCTCGAAGTCTACTTATCCCAGTACCACCTGCTGATACACCTTGGTAAACGACTTCGCCACCTGAAATGGTAGTAGCCGTATTATTTACAAGTAAGGCTGTTTCATTATCTGGAATAATCGTATTAGCGGTTGGGAAGTTAACGTATGTTCCGTTTATCGTTCCGTCTAAAACAACTTGAAAGGAAATATCTGTAGTGGAAATTAAATCAGCACCTTCTAGACTAATTAATACAGAGTTGGTACGCCCAGAGCCAGCTGGAAAAACCGTTTTCCGTCTAAAAGAAAGGATGGGAACCGTACCTCCAACAGGTATGTTAGTCACGGTTCTTCTATCAGAAGTAATGCGAAATATAGGGTTGTAGTCTCCTATGATGCTATACTGTCGACCACCGATAAATAAAATAAATACGCCTGCTGTCCCCGCATTGGATACTTCAGCACGCAATGGAAGGTTGGGGTCTGCAAAGCTGGTCTGACCAGATGGAGCATATCGATGCACAGTGATGACTTCCTGAGCTAAAGTGACAGGATCAGGTATAACGACTCTAAATTCAATTACTCCGTATCCATACCACGTAAACATAATTTCGAAAATATTGCCTTTTGCTAAATTAAGAGTGGCTCCACTCGGACCAGAACCATTTAAAGGATCGACGTTCCAAGATGCTTGAGGAATGATAATATCACTCCCTGCTCGCCGTATTCCTACAAAGATACCGTTAGCCACACTTTGCCCAAAGAAAGCGCCATTTTGATTGTCAAATAGACCCCAACGAGCAATTTGATTTCCGGTAGGTGCTGCTGGTAGTCGTGCTGCAATTCCTGATTCGCACGCAAAGCCAGATTCATATCTGCCGCGCTCAGCACTCTCCAATATGGCAGAGTCAGTTGCTCCAGTTGAAGTAGCTAGAATATATTCAGTAGAATTATTTACAATTGTTCCTGATCCTGTTGTGGTTACAATATCTCGTAAAGTTGAGATTCCATATACAGAGGTAAGTTCTATTATGGGGAATTTTCTTGCCGTTCGTAACTCTCCAAATTGAGAATTGACTGGTGGACCAACACCCGAAATTGTTACATTATTCATTTAAAATCTCCCTTTCCAAAACATAAAATATAAATAGAATAAAAATTTTAACTCGTGTAGTGTGTCGATTTTACCATTCTTCAGTAACTCGAAATGCAGCGGTTACGGAGCTCGAAGCGCCGGTTAAACTTCCTGCTACTAGCGTAAAGATCTCATCTGTTGGAAGTACGAAGTCCAAAAGAATGGCTGTCGCTCTGACTCGGTTAGAACCGCCAGCACCTGTTGCTAAGCCTTGATAAACAACTTGCCCACCTGAGAAACCTGTGAGCGTACTATTTACAGTTAGCGCTGTTTCGCTAGTAGGAATATTGGTAGTAGCTGTTGGGAAATTAACATATGCTCCACCTGTTGCAGTCCCTCCCACAACGACTTGAAAGTAGATATCTTGTGATGAGACGAGGTCGACTCCTTCTAATTTAATACTTACTGAGTTTGACCTACCTGATCCAGCGGGAAATACGGCTTTTCGTTGAAAAGAAATAATAGGTGTTAAGGCTGTTGGGACAGTTAACTGTCTTCTTTCTGATGTGATACGAAATATAGGATTGTAACGTCCAATAATACTATATTGTCTACCTCCAACCAATAAGCTTCTTGCGGTTGTAGAGCCATTATTTAAAATTTGCGCTCGTAGCGGCAAATTAGGGTCCGCAAAACTTGTTTGACCTGAAGGAGAGATACGATGAACGGTTACGACTTCTTGAGCTAGGGTAACAGGATTAGGTAATACAACACGATACTCAATGACCCCATAACCATACCAAGTAAAGACAACGAGAAAGATATTTCCCTTTGTCAGATCTAAGGTTGCTCCGCTTGGACCACTTCCATTAAGAGGATCAACATTCCAGCTAGCTTGTGGAACTGTAGTAGTAGCTCCCGATCTTCGAACAGCCACAAAAGTGTTCGTACCGTTAACACCAAAGAAAGCACCATTTTGATCATCAAATAATCCCCATTGTGCAACCTGTGCTCCCGTTGGTAGCGAAGGGAGTCTTACCGCAATACCAGCCTCCGCTGCATATCCTGGCTCGTATCGTCCTCTTTCAGCACTATCCAATGTGGCAGCATCAGTACCTCCAGTAGCGGTAGTCAATTGATATTCAGTTCCCGTACTAGTAACTGTCCCACCCGCTACTGTTGTTGGAATATCCCTAAGATTAGAAATGCCGTACACAGAGGTCAATTCAATAATTGGCGTTTTCTCTGAAGTTCTTAGTTCACTAAATTGAGAGTTTACATTGGGACCGATAGCTTGAATAATAAGAGGTCCAGTAACGCCAGTAGGTCCGGTCGCCCCGGTAGGTCCAGTGGCTCCAGTAGGCCCGGTCGCACCAGTAGGCCCGGTCACACCAGTAGGCCCCGTAGCACCAGTAGGCCCCGTAGCACCAGTAGGTCCCGTAGCACCAGTAGGCCCCGTAGCACCAGTAGGCCCGGTCGCGCCAGTAGGTCCCGTAGCACCAGTAGGCCCCGTAGCACCAGTAGGCCCGGTCGCGCCAGTAGGTCCCGTAGCACCAGTAGGCCCCGTAGCACCAGTAGGCCCCGTAGCACCAGTAGGTCCAGTCACACCAGTAGGCCCGGTCGCGCCAGTAGGTCCAGTGACACCAGTAGGTCCAGTAACGCCAGTAGGTCCCGTAGCACCAGTAGGTCCAGTCACACCAGTAGGTCCCGTAGCACCAGTAGGTCCAGTCACACCAGTAGGCCCGGTCGCGCCAGTAGGTCCAGTGACACCAGTAGGTCCAGTAACGCCAGTAGGTCCCGTAGCACCAGTAGGTCCAGTAACGCCGGTAGGTCCGGTAACGCCAGTAGGTCCAGTAACGCCAGTAGGTCCGGTTGCCCCAGTAGGTCCAGTAACGCCAGTAGGTCCAGTAGCACCAGTAGGTCCGGTTGCCCCAGTAGGTCCAGTAACGCCAGTAGGTCCAGTAGCACCAGTAGGTCCAGTCACACCAGTAGGCCCGGTCGCGCCAGTAGGTCCAGTGACACCAGTAGGTCCAGTAGCGCCGGTAGGTCCAGTAGCACCAGTAGGTCCAGTCACACCAGTAGGCCCGGTCGCGCCAGTAGGCCCGGTCGCCCCAGTAGGCCCGGTCGCTCCGGTAGGGCCTACTATGCCACCATCCAATGAAGCGAGTAGTTCAACATCATCAATTAATAAACCCGATGTATTATCAGCAGGAGATTTATTAATAAGAATTAACGCCTGCGTAGCACCAGCAGGAACAGGGGCTAGTGTATTGCGGTATGCTTCAATCCATGTACTGTTTATCAATACATCAGGTATACGAGTCGTTCCTAAGTTTTCAATCAGTCCGTAGGAAAGAAAATTAAATGCGGCATCATAGTAGCTAACTTGTATAGTGACACCAGGTGCAGGGTTTGTTCCTAACTTAGCGAAGGATACGATTAGTTCAAATCGTTGATTAGTAGTAATAGGAACAAATTGATAAATAAAAGCATTTGCTAGTCCACCCTGAAACTCAGCTGAAAAAAAGCCTGTATGTGAATAGAATCCGTTAATAGTAGTATTGAGCGAAACCCATGATGATAGGTTACCGGTTTCAAAGCTACTATTCACAATTAAATTGTTAATAGACAACGTTTAACCTCCATTACAATAAAAGATAGAAAGGAAAAAAACCTCTTCATATTCTATGTATGCTTAATGCTTAGAGACATAGCCACTAACCCAACCAAACAGAATTTTATTGGGAAAAGAAGCATGCTTTAAGATTGAAGGTAGGAGAATGTCAATTTCAAAAGAATACTATAAAGAAGAAAGGAGTGAAACGATGCGTATTATCTCACTATGTCCAAGTAATACCGAGCTTTTAGCTTATTTAGGGGTAATTGATGATGTGATCGGAGTAGATGATTATTCCGATTGGCCAAATTTAGATCACTGCAAGCGACTCGGTCCAGATTTGTCGATTAATATAGATGCTGTAGAAGAGTTAAGCCCAGACCTCATTTTATCATCGCTGAGCGTGCCAGGCATGGAGCGAAACGTGGAGGAATTAGCTAAAAGAGGGCTTCCGTTTATCACTTTGAACCCGCAATCTCTAGCGGATATTGCCAAAGATCTGCGTACTGTTGGAAAGGCAATTGGACAGGAAGACAAAGGAGAAGAACTCTCCCAACATTTTTTAACATACATACATCAATATAAAATCATTACAAACTCAATTAAACAAAAGCCTTCGTTATATTGGGAGTGGTGGCCAAAGCCCGTCTTTACACCTGGAGGCACTAACTGGCTGACGGAAATAAGTGAATTAGTCGGAGGAAGAAATAGCTTTTCTGACGTTGAGCAGGCAAATATTCAAACGGATTGGGAAACGGTGAGGAAAAAAAATCCTGATCACATCTGTATGGCGTGGGTCGGGGTACAGACGAAAAAAATGAAGCCATCTCTTTTAAAAAAGAGGGAAGGGTGGTTAAGTATAAAGGCGATGCAACAGCAAAACGTACATGTGTTAGAAGAGGAATATTATTGTAGACCTTCTCCGCGTTTGCTTATCGGACTTAAAAAGCTTGCGCCGCTTATACACCCACAGCTTTTTCCATCGTTTGACGGGAAGGACCCATTACTTAATCGCGATTAGAGGAACGAAGTGCACTTCTCCTGCATATGTTTATACAACAATATAGGCAAAAGTCGGGGAGGAGAGTGCAACATGAAAGGTTTGTTCGAAAAGGCAAATGATAAAATTACGAACTTCCTACAAAAAGAAAATAACCTTCTTTCAAAGGCGAAAGAGAAGGTAGAAAGAGCTGGGGTTCCAATTCCAATCACAGCGGATTTACTCACAAAAATGATTTCCAAGCAGCTCGATCCAAACGAGATTCGGGATTTTCAATTAACTTTTGAAGATGAAAATCTAGTAATTAAAGGAACAGCGAAAAAAATGTTGCTCAAAATTCCGTTTCAACTTACTCTCGAGCCAGTGAAAACGGAGAAGCGCACGATTTACTTTGCGTTAAAAGAAATGAAGCCTTTAAATCAAGATTGGATTCGGAGTAAAGCGCTGAATAAGCCGCCTCTACTTTCGTATGAAGAGGGACATGTAAAACTCGATTTAAATCAGCTTGATAAGATCAAATATGTTCCTGTTGGTAACATTCAGCATATGGAAATTAAAAATGAAAAGCTTTGGGTGAAAATTGGTTTGTAGAACTCCGAGGAAAGGAGTTCTTTTTTCACTTATGAATCATAGATGGTCCCACTTATTCCAAAAGGAAAGTGTTCATGGTATAAAAAAGGGGAAGCAATATAGTAATATACACGTATAAGGAAATAGAGAGTGAGCTGATGAAATGGACGTAAAAGCACTGCTAGACAAAATAAATAAGCGAACACCTACCATACTTGGAATTAATCAATTTTCCCAATTTGCGATTTTAGTTCCGCTCATCGAAAAAGAGGGGGAGCTACATGTTTTATTTGAAGTACGGTCTGCTGACTTAAGAAGGCAGCCTGGTGAAATATGTTTCCCTGGTGGACGAGTGGAGAAGGAAGATCCTAATGAAGCATATACGGCTGTTCGTGAAACGACTGAGGAGCTAGGAATCGACGCATCAGCAGTTATAGCTACAGCACCGCTTGACTATATGGTCTCTCCATTTGGAACGGTGATTCATCCATTTGTAGGCGTGATTAAAGACGTCCCGTTAAAGCCTAACGCATCTGAGGTAGGCGAAATTTTTACAGTTCCCCTATCCTATTTTAAGGAGCAGAAGCCAGATATTCATAACGTGACGTTCAAAGTAGAACCAGGGAAAGATTTTCCGTTCCACCATATTATCGGTGGGGAAGATTACGAATGGCAGGCGCGTCATATGGAGGAGTACTTCTATTATTACGAAGATCGCGTAATATGGGGGTTAACGGCTAGGATACTAGCTCATTTTTTAGAATTAACGAACAACTGAATATCTTTAAATTAAATTATTTGATTATAAAATAGTTTGAGCAAATAAATTGTACAAGCCTAAAAAGCGTGGTATCTTTTATATCGTTGATGATCATTCTAAATAAAGATCGTTAAATAATTACTACATTTGGAGGAATTGACTATGATCGCAATTCAAGCATACATGACAGTTAGACCAGAAAAACGTGAAGAATTCATTAAAAACGTAACAGAAGTAATTGAAGCTTCTCGTAAAGAAGAAGGAAACATCAGCTACACGTTAACAACAAAAGTTGAAAATGAAAATGAATTTGTTATGTTAGAAGAGTGGAAAGATCAAGCTGCAATTGAAGCTCATAATACATCAGCACATTTCCAAAAATTCGCTGGAAGCGCAAAAGAATTTTTAGCAGCACCATTAGACGTAAAACACTACCAAGCGTAAGCATTACAGAAAAAAGCCGCCAACTTTGGCGGCTTTTTTCTGTAATTTTATTTTTACTTAAACCATGTGCTAAATAATAAATAATAAAAAGACACTTGTATTTAGTGGAAATCAATAGACCTATGTTTGTGTTAAATAGTGGTAGTAATAGAGAACTTACGTATGGGATTCACTAAACGTAAGAAAGGATAATTGTAAGCGATTACTACACTCAGCCCCAGGGAATGGAGCCGGAATCTGTGTCATCTAGACCTTTTGAATGCTGTGTTTTCATATAGGAATTAATTCCCTTTAACAGCAAAATCATTTTTGTTAATATACTTTAGTCGATAAAACATTCGATTAACAAATCAATTAAAACAAACAAAGGAGAATTAGTATGAACACATTACAACATTTAGTCACAGCACGTACAGCGAAATCTCCGGCTAAAGAGGCATTGGTAGAAGGAAACGAAATCTATTCATATAGTATGTATAACGAACGCATCAATCAGGGGGCACATGAATTAATCAAAAGAGGAATCAAAAAAGGCGATCGTGTCGGGATCCTGTGTCAGACAAGCATTGCTTATCCTGTAATCATTATGTCTGCGTTAAAAATTGGTGCGATTGTTGTTCCAATTAGTACAGGAATGACGGCATATGAGCTAAACAGCATTTTAAAAAGCGGTGATTTAACAGCTGTTCTTTATCATGATGACTTTGCTTGTATATTAGAAGAAGCAAAAGAGGGAACGAACATTTCTCAAACGATTCAAGTAGAAAAGGGAGCAGCGTTTACAAAGCAGTTCGCTGATCAGCCGACAGAAGATCCAACGTTAGATTACGATGTAACACCAGAAGATATCGCCTTTATGATGTTTACATCAGGTACAACAGGCAACGCAAAAGGCTGTATGCTAGCGCACGGAGCAATTGCTGGGTTCTTAAGTACGTCTTTAAATGAAGACGTTGAAATTCAAGAAGATATGAGATATTTAGTCGCACATCCTTTCTTCCATATGAGCACAATAAGCGCATTGGTTCAGTGCATTTCATCTGGTTTAACAATGGTATGTACGAAAGAGACAGATCCAGCGAAAATTTGGGAAATCGTCGAGCATGAAAATATTAAAGTGATGCTTGCGTTACCACCAGCTTTCACGTACATGATGGAGGAGCTAGAAAAAAATCCACGTGATATTTCGTTTAAGCTTGGATTATCAGGTGGGACAAAAGTTCCGGAAACACTAATCGAGCAATTCGATGCACAAGGGATGACGCTAGCGCAAGGTTACGGTAGCACAGAGGCATGGATTATTAGCGTTTGGCATCCTGACATGGGATGGAAGAAAATCTCGTCTGCTGGTAAACCAGTACAAGGCGTAGAGGTGAAAGTAGTAGACCCTGAGACAAGAGAAGAGCTTCCAACAGGTAAAATTGGTGAGATTATGGTTCGCAGTCCATACATCTTCAAAGGATATTGGAAAAACGAAGAGGCAACGAACAACGTTCTTCAAGACGGCTGGCTTGCGATGGGTGATGCAGGACGTGTAGATGAAGATGGGTTCATTTACATCGAAGGCCGTTATAAAGACGTAGTCGTATACGGGGGAGACAACATTTATCCTGACCAAGTGGAAGAAGTGATCCGCGAGTTTGATGATGTGTTAGAGGTAGCATTAATTGGCTTGCCAGATCAATTCTGGGGAGAAGTTCCGGCTGCGTTTGTAGTGAAAAAACAGGGATCTTCCTTAACCGAGCAACAAATTGTAGAGCACTGTAAGCAAAAGCTCGCAGCATATAAAGTACCAAGCGTAACGTTTAAAGAAGATTTACCGAAGAACAGCGTCGGTAAAATTGTGAAGCGTACGATTAAAGAAGAGGCTATTCGCGAGCGCGATCTGGCTCATGCATAAAAAAAAGACGACTGCGGTCGTCTTTTTTTTAGATCTTTTGAAGACCCTCTTGCATTTTTTTCATCAACCGGAAATACTCGTTTTGTTCTTCTTCTGACAAATTACCAAGTAAGTTTCCCCAAAACGAAAGGCGGGTCTCGTTAATGGCTTCTACAACGATACGTCCTTTATCCGTAAGCTCTACCCACACGCTTCGACGATTATTTGGCTTACGAATACGAACAATGAGCGCTTCTTCTTCTAGCTGATTTAGGACAAGCGTAATGGCTCCTGGGGATAGTGAGAGACTTTTTGTAATCTCATTAATGACGCATGACTTCCTGTCGTAAATAATCTTTAAGATCGCGTCCTTTGTAGGTGTAAAGTGATAGGGCCAATCGTTGTAACGTTCTTCAATAAATTGGTTTCGATATTTTAACAGAGCATCCTTTACTTGATCAAGATGCTCAATTTGCGCTTTAATGTCTTCGTTATTAGGCAGATGCAAAAAACTAATCCTCCTTTAATGATTCAAAAGTTAAGCGGTTACCATCTATTATATCATTCTCTGATTGTCTTCGTCAGGCTCATTTCTGCTCATAAATAGGTTTATTTGTAAGAAAATAGGTAAAAGGAGTGGTGTAGGGAAAAATACATAGGTCAAAAGACAAGTGAACGAAGTCCTTTTAATAGAACAAAAATCCTTCTTTGTACTTATTAAAAATTCCCTATAGAATGTAGACGAATGAATGGTAATTTTTTATAATAGAAGAATTGAAAAGTAAAAATGGAAATAAGAAACGCTTTTCAATTGTATAAGGGGGAACATATGAAAAAAATAATGAGTGTTTTATTAGTGGCAGTTGTCGGCGCTGGGTCGTATTTGGGATACACTATTTATGAGCAGTCAAACTCCAAGCACTCTAGTAAACCTGTAAGTGGTATTGCTATGGCTGCAGAAAAACAACCTGCTTCACACTACAAAGAATTGAAGCCTGAAAACTTCACCTTTAATTTAATTGATGCTCGTACTGGGGAAACGATTCGCACGTTTCAGCCCGTTCATTTTGATGATAAAAGTACATATGAAGATACCATCAAGCATTTAGCAAGCGATTTGGCTGATAAGTATGATACGCCGATGGAAAACGCAAAGATGGACGCAAATGGAAATTTAGTTGGTGGGCATAAACGAGTTGTTCTGAAGGAAAAAGAGCTAGTGTCGCGATTAAAAGACCTTCACATCTATTCACGTAATATTCAAGTACCTATTGAAGAAACCGAGCCTAACGTCACGTTAGAAACGGCAAAAGGTATTAATGAAGTTGTGATTGGTTCCTATAAAACAGGATTTAACGTACATGATACAGGACGTAATCGTAATGTCGAGCTATCAGCACTTGCAATTAACAACATCATTTTAGGGCCTGGAGATACGTTCTCTTACAATGAAACAGTAGGAGAGAGAACCGCAGCAAGAGGCTATCAACCAGCTCACGAAATCGTAAATAAAGAGCTGACAATGGGAATTGGCGGAGGAATTTGTCAAACATCCTCTACGCTCTTTAATGCGATTGATCTAGCAGGTCTCGAAGTGGTTACACGTACAAACCACTCTAAGCAAGTAGGATATGTACCAAAAGGCCGTGATGCAACGGTTTCGTGGGGAGGACCAGATTTTAAATTTAAAAACCCTCGCAACTATCCTGTACTGATTAAAACGATTATGGATAAACAGAATGGATCATTAACCGTAGAAGTTCGAACAGCAAAACGCTATACGCTATCATAAGAAAAGCCAGCCCTAACGAGGGGCTGGCTTTTCTTATGATGAACTTCTACAAGCTGTATAGTGCCGACATGTGCACGAACAGCCACATATGCTGCGACAAGGACGCTTTTTTTGACAACCACACGTCGATCTCTTTTTGGGCTGATTACAGCTACAACGGCTAGAACCGTGGCACCGATTTTTATAACAACGACACATTTTTTCTTTCCTCCACCTCATTTTCTAGCAGTATATGAAGGTGAGGGGAGGAGAGAAAGGGACAAATGCCTAACTTTTTAGGCTATTTCACTACGAAATTCTAATCCTTTGTCCAATCCGGTCGAGGCAAATGGACTTTTGGTTTAGGAATCCGCTTTCGTTTTTTCTGTGACGGAGTAGGAGGCATAAGATGTTCTGAAACACGGTACTCAGATACGTTGCCTTCATTTCGCTTAACTTTTGTTTTAGGTTCTCGAGGATAGGAGGGTAGCGGAAACAGAAATCGATAGTAGGACACTTTTTCATCGATGAGATCCATCATTTTTTTTAGCAACTGATTTTCTTTATAAGAGCGCAGAGGTTCTTCATTGAACAGCAGATGGTAATGATTGATTAGCTGTTTCGCCTGTTGCTGAATCACCGTAATTTTTCCATTCATCTCTTCACTTTTACGATCTACTAATTGTAAGGCCCTCTTATACGTAATTGGCTTTAGCGCCGTCCATTTTTGTGTAAATACAAGACACTGCGTAATGTAATGTTGCAATAAGTTATGTAGAGATTGAATGATCCGTATCATATCGGTCTGTTCAATCGTAGTCGTCAATAAAAGAGAGGACACTTTTTTTAGAATTTCATTAAACATAAATAAAAAAGCGTCATCATGATGCAAGGATGATACGATAAATTGTTCAATCGTATGTTCTAATGGATGCTGATCCAAGGAATGGATTATATCTCGAATATTTGCTTCAAAAATAGCTGTTAGATCATCCATACCCAAAGCTCCTTTCTTTCGGGGGTACTCTTCGTCCGCACTTTCTTTTATTTTATTGAATAAAAGATGTGATCATGCCATTTAAACGGATATTTTATCGTGATGGACCTTGTCCATGAAGAGGAGAATATGTACAAAACCTCCAAACATAAGATGATAAAAAGAGTTAGAGAGGAGTTAGTCTTTCATGTCTATGCCGAATATTCCAGACATTAATCCTGACATTAAGTTAGACCGAACGGATGTCATTAACCTGCTGTTAGCATCAATCGGGCTAGAGGAGATATCGTTGTCACATATTTTAAACGCGGAAGCAGAAAAGATTAAAAGTGCGGTAGATGACTGCTGCTGTGTGCACGATTTATTAGTGCTAAATGAAAGTGTGGAAAGTATGGTTCGAACGATTGTCCAAAAAGAAATGGTACTCTTGTTTAAATTAGAAAGTGTGTTAAAGATTCCTGAACATCCTGTTCATCCACCATGCAGGTGCGATTGTGACGGTGGCGGAAAATGTAGATGCCACGGTTCATGATAAAAGGGGAAAGGGCCAAAATGCAATAAGCACTTGGCCCTCTAGTGAGAATTAATCTGGTTGTGAGACGTTTTCAAAGAATCGTTAAAACATTTTCAAGTTTTGTTTGCAAAAGCATCTCATTTTTAATCACATTTTTAAGTAATGTACTTACGCTCGTATTAGTAGCAATAAGGCCGGTAAAATCTAATGTTCCATTATTGAACGCAGCTACTGCAGCCTGGATTTTTTCACCTTCGGCATTAATAATGTGCGCCAACCCTAATTCTTCAAGTCCAATTGAGGCAAGGATAATATTAATAGCCTGATCACGCGTTATGTTCAAATCCTCAGGTGGAATTATAGGCATTCCCATCTCTTTATCTCCTCCGTACAAAAGATAGTTGTAAGTCACACAGTTATTGTATGTTGAAGTATGGCAGATGTCACACCTTAATAAAAATAAGAAGAAGCTCAAGCACTGAGCTTCTTCTTATTTAAACAAATTCCATTTTGAATGAATTGGGACAAGCTCTTCCTCATCATCGTCCTCTTCATAAAATCCGCGTTCTCTCAAATATTCAATAAAATATAGCTCTGCTTCTTTTCGCTCATCGTATGGTTTGACGGACAAAACGAATCCTACCTTGTGCTGGTCGGTGTTTTCTACACCGGATATGTATGCCTTAACATTGTGCTGCAAAAACAACTCTTTTGCAGGGATGATAAGCTCCTTAATAAACTTGGAAATGAGCTCCATCTCAAATTCAAACGTAAAGCGCTCAATCTTTGAGAGATCTGCAAATACAACCCCAATAAAGGACGTGTTATGTATTTCATACTCACGCGTTTTTTCTTCCCATGAAATATGCCCAATTTCTTTTAGATAGTTAATAAAATAACCCGTACCTTCGGTTTTTTCAAAAGGGCTCGTAGAAAGAACAAGGCCAAGTTTTTTGTACTTATGTAAATAAACACAAGAGAGGTAGGCGGGTACATGATTATTTTTAAACACATGATTTACCCCCTGAAGGAGACCATCTAATACATAATGAGTGATCTGTAAATTTTTACGTGGAAAGTAGTACTCATGCTTTGTTAATTCTTCCGTATCAGCAAACGTAGCGCCAATAAACCCCGTGTTTGAAAGGATGGGCGTAGACGTTTTTTTACTAGTCCTTTTCTTAGCGGCCAATTAGATACAACTCCTTACACTGATAAACGAACGCTTGTTCTAACACTATCATAACGATAAAAAAAGAAAAAGTAAAGTGCGAAATAATAAAATCAAAGAAAACATTGTTCTAAATAATCATTATAAAGTTTTAAAAAGGTAGTTAAGGAAAAACCTATCTCATATAAATTGACAACATAAAAGCGTCTGCTCAACGAATTCCTCTTCATTAAGTAGACGCTTCACATAGCTCTTTGTAATGACAACGATCACATAAAGAACTCGTATTTCTCGAGAATTTCTCTATTTCTACCGGCTCGTTCTTCTCAGGACATTTTTGATATTCACTCATTCTATTTATACTTTCATCGATATACTGTTCTACACTTCTGATATCTGCTACTGTGAAATGATACGTATGAGCACTGCCTTTCAACAAATATTCACGGCGTACGACGATTCGATCAATGGGTACATGATAAGATTTCATAACGTGGTAGGCGAGAAGAGAAAGCTGTCTCACATCATCACTTTGATTATGAGCGGTCGTCCAATCAACCAGCACATAGCGGTCGCCTTTTTTATAAATGTGATCAACTAGTGCATAAACTTTTGTGTTGAAGACTCGAATGGAACGAAACGGATTATCATATCCAATATTCTTAACATGAGAGGACATGACATCTTTCCAAGAAGCACTAGAGAAGAGGTGACGAAAACAGAGTGTAAGACGTTCATTAATACGTTTACTAGCTTGTTCTCGCAAATAACCATCGTGGTAAATTTCCCAAAACATTGTGTACCGATTTGGTTTATGAAACCAGGACTCGGCATGCGTTGTTGAATCCAAAAAGGCTTGTCTAAGCTTCAAACGTGCTCGGTGTGACAGCATTTCAACGTCAGGAACAGTATTGTGCTGTACCAATTCTTTAATAGCATCATGCACAACTTCGTGAACAACTTGCCCAAAGAAAGCGGGAAGATCGACAAGCTTTTTTAAACGATAGCACTGTTTTTGAAATGAATTCGAGTCCGACAGCCACCCGTTATGTGACAGATAATAGTGATACGCATATTTTCGTGGGCATTCTGTCAACAATTGTTGCCTAGCGTGTGACCATGTGAAGGCTGGAAAAGGAGTTATATTCATAACTTTTGCCACCTTTCTAGTAATAATCTCTAGTAAAATTATACGTAGTCGAAAAAAAGATAGAACTAGTAAAAAAACCCTTCTCTAAAGAAGAGAAGGTCAGCTGGCTGAGTTATTTTTGTGAAAAGCATCAAGTGCTTGTCTGAGATGTCCATCATGAGCATCGAGCCAATTAATGAGTTCGTCATTTTCTAAGTTGGTACGAAGTGATAAGATGGAAAGCTTCACCGATTGATACTGAGCAAGTTTTTCTTTGACGACCTCTAGCGGAGCGCCGGTCAAGTCTTGTATAATATGTTGCGCACGTATTTGCAGTTTTTCATTCGATGGTTTTACATCAATCATTAAATTTTCATAGACTTTGCCGAGGCGAATCATGACAGCTGTTGAGATCATATTTAAAATCATTTTCTGTGCGGTGCCAGCTTTCATTCGTGTTGACCCCGTTACAACCTCAGGCCCTACTTCTGCTACCATCGCTTCTTCTGCCATTTCCTGCATAGGTGACTGAGGAGAGCAAGTAATGGATGCAACAAAAGCACCACGTTGTGTAGCTTCTTTCATGGCGCCAATTGTAAATGGGGTACGGCCGCTTGCAGCAATCCCAATGACAGTATCAAGAGAGGTTACGTCACGTTTTGCGATTTCATTGGCTCCTAGATCTACATTATCTTCTGCTCCTTCAACTGCATGGAGGATAGCCGTCTCACCACCTGCAATAATAGCTTGAACAAAATCTGGATTCGTGCTGTAAGTAGGAGGACATTCTGATGCATCAAGAATACCTAAACGACCGCTCGTTCCGGCACCAATATAGAAAATACGTCCACCTTTTTTCGCTCCATCGACAATGCGGTCAATGACGCGAGCAATTGTTGGAAGAATTTTTTGTACTGTGAATGCGACGCTTTGATCTTCTTCATTGATCATTTTAATGATGTCAAGTGATGAAGATTGATCAATATTTATTGTATTTGGATTTCGTTTTTCAGTAAGAAGTGATTTGATATTCATTTGCAAGCTCCTTTAACAGAAATTCTAAAATAATATTTCATATAAAAATCTTCATATTTGAATTTATATTTCATTTCATACTATAATCATAGTAAATTGAAAGTGTATACATTGCAATCTTTTTTTAGAAAGGACCTCCCATGAGAAAAATTATTCGTAATCAATTTGATCATTACTCAGCATCGGAACAGCTCATTGCTCGTTATATTTTGGATCATCCGGATCAAGTGGTGGAAATGACAACTAAGCAGCTAGCGGAGGCTAGTCAGTCAAGTGAAGCAGCGGTTATTCGTTTTTGCAAGCGAACAGGAATTAATAGTTTTACCGATTTTAAAATCGAGTTAACGAAGGATTTGTCTGCAAATCCGATTAGCGAACAATGGGATTCACCGTTGAATCATGAGGACAACCTAGGGGATATTGTGAACAAAGTTTTTGTAAAAACAAATCAAGCACTGCAAAACACACAAAAGCTTTTATCATTAGAAGAAATTGAACGTGCTGTAGCCCTTCTTTTAAAAGCACCCCGTATTTACATATATGGGGCAGGGGGATCTTTTATCGTAGCAAATGATTTGGCACAAAAACTCCTGCGAATTAACCTACCTGTTTTTCAAGCGGCAGATATTCACCTACAGATGACGATGGCCGCTAACATGACAAAAGAAGACGTTCTTATTGTGATTTCAACGTCGGGAAAAACAAAGGAAATATTAGATTTGCTAACCGTTGCTTCTGAAAAAGGAACGTCGTCCATTCTGCTTACACAAAATGGACGCTCACCTGCGAGAAGGGTCGCAGATGTCGTATTAACTATTTCAGAAGAAGAGCACAACATCCGCATGGCAACCATGACGGCCCGTATTGCACAACTTGCCGTAATTGACACATTATTTATTTACCTTTGCATGAAAAAAGGTCCTGAAATATATGAACGAATCATTGATACACATCAAGTCGCACAGCGGCTTAAGCGATAAATACAAATGAATGTATGAGCACTTGCGACTATTTTAGCAAGTGCTTTTTTGTTTGTTACATAGGCGTTTTTCATATAAATTAGGGCAAACGCACAGGCAGATAAAAGTGAGCTTAATATTCTAAGAAAGAGATATTTTCTAAAAATAGCTCGGACACTATTCGAAAGGAGTGCTATTTGCTTGGCGTTTATTAATCGATATTCTGCAACGTTAAATGGAGCCCTTACATTTACAGGGAATACCCTAGGACTCAGTAAATTAAATAATCAGAATCAACCAGGTACAGCTCATTCCATTGGTGCTTTTTCAACGCTTAATACGTCGTCACAGGTTGGAACGTTTCCAGCTGGCACAACGCTGAACTGGCAGCAAAACGAATCGCAGGCCATTTTAAATTTACCAGCTGGTAGCACAGTCAGATACGCAGAGTTAATTTGGGGAGGATGTTACGTTACGTCCAACACGAACGTAACAAGCTTCATCAACAATCCAGTCACGCTTGTTACGCCTGTAGGAAGCGTAGCCGTAAGTCCGGATGCCGCTACCTCAAACAACCTTACCCCCTTTTATGTGCGCTCGGCCAATGTGACAAGTATTATTCAAGCTGCAGGTGCGGGTACTTACAGCACGCGCGCAGTACCTGCTACTGTTGATCCTCTTGACAATACGCTTAATTCAGCAGGGTGGACGCTTGCTGTTGTTTATGAAAATCCGTCCCAAAACGTTCGGAATTTAAACCTATTTGTTGGTGCGAACCAAATTTCCTCTGACGGTACGGCCTTAAATGTTCCTGTCAGTGGATTTTTAACACCCGCTGCAGGACCTGTTTCCGGAAGAGTAGCCGTTAGCGCATTAGAGGGAGATGCGGTACTAGTAGGGGATCAATTATTATTTGGACCGACAACAAGTACTCTTGGAAATTTATCTGGACCCAATAATCCATTAAATAACTTTTTCTGCTCGCAAATTAACAATGACAGTGGAAATTTAGATACGACAGGAACATTCGGAACAAGAAATGCAAATGCGTTTACGGCAACAAACATTTCAGCCGGACGACAAGGTTGGGACATCACAAATGTAGATGCCTCCGCGCGTTTGATAAACGGTCAGACGTCAGCGGTTGTGAGGATTACGACAAATGGAGATGCGTATGTTTTTCATACGCTGGGTATCCAAATTGATACGCAATCAGCGAATATTGTCTCGACTAAAACTGTCAATCGAACAAATGCAACTATTGGGGATATTTTAACTTACAACGTGACGCTAACAAATAACGGCCAAAATAACGCAACGAACGTCGTCTTTACCGATCAAATTCCTTCAGGCACCACGTTTGTTCCCGGTTCGCTTCTTGTTGATGGTGTGCCAAACGCCGGTAATGTGTCTACAGGCATTTCGTTAGGAAATGTTCCGTTTTGTCCTGCTACAGGCTGTACCCGAACGGTGCAATTTCAAGTGCAGATTACCGGGCAACCTGGCACAAATCCAATTCCAAATACATCTAGCACAACGTACCAATACGAGCCTGTTCCTGGAACGATTGTTAACCGAACGTCCACTAGTAACACGGTTACGACTCAATTTGAAACACCACGTCTGAACGCGACGAAATCAGTGGATCAGGCCTTTGCAGAGGTAGGAGATCAGTTAACCTACACGGTGGTACTGAATAATACTGGTACACTTCCACTTACAAATGTTGTATTCACTGACTTAGATCCTGCAGGTACTACGTTTGTACCAGGAAGCGTGACAATTAATGGGACACCGAATGCCGGAAATCCAAATACGGGCATTTCGCTCTCAACCCTCAATGTCGGAGCAATAACGACAATTGTATACCGAGTAGCAGTCACATCGGTTCCGCTTGTTAACCCTACAGTCAATACGGCTACGATTACGTATCAATATACGGTGCCAGGAAGTCCGACAACCTCTGGATCTGTCACAACGAACGGCGCACAAACAACGATTCAACAAGTGAATGTGAGTGCTGTGAAATCAGCTAATGATACAGTCATTGCGCTTGATAACACGGTCACTTATACGGTTCAAGTGACAAATAACAGTACCGTACCGTTAACGAATGCCATTTTTACAGATTCACTGCAAGGTGGAACAAGCGCATTCGTTCCCAATAGTTTAATTGTCAACGGTATGCCTATGAGCGGGGATCCAACGACTGGTGTTAATATCGGAACAATTGCAGCAGGTGCAACAACTACGGTCTCATTTTCTGTTTCATTTAGCGGTCTTCCAACACCAAATCCAGTACCAAACAGTGCCACGATCCAGTATCAGGTCGTAATTGATCCAAACCAGCCACCTGAAACTCGTTCTGTCACGACGAATCAAACACTTGTACGGGTAGAAGATCCAAGCTTAACGAGTACGAAAAGTGTGGATAAAGCTTTTGCAGAAGTAGGGAATACGTTAACATACACAATCAACACGACAAACAATGGAACGCTTCCATTAGCGAATATCGTTTTTATTGACGTTAGTCCTGCGGGCACATCTTTTATTCCAGGAACGCTATTAATTAATGGTGTACCAAGTACGCTCAATCCAAATACGCCTATCCCACTCCCGAATTTAAATGTAGGCGATGGCTTTACAATCCAATACCAGGTGCGGATTAATTCCAGACCAATAACCGGACAAATTACCAACACTGCCCTCACTAACTATACGTATCAACTGCAACCAGGTGGACCAGTTATTCAAGATTCCCAGCCGACAAACGCCATTACAACGACAATCGAAGTTGTTTCATTGGCGTTTACTAAATCGGCAAATTCGGATACAGAATTTGTGGGCGACACCATTACGTATACGTTCCAAATTACGAACAACGGAACGGTACCTGCGACAAACGTATTGTTTAGTGATGCCATTCAGGCAGGAACTTCCTTCACACCGAACAGCGTGATTATAAATGGAACGCCACAGCCAGGGCTTGATCCAACGGTCGGATTTTCACTAGGAACGATTGCGGTAGGAGCGACCGTCACTCTATCATTTGACGTAGTAGTTGATGAAATACCAGCCATCAACCCCGTATCGAACCGAGGCGCTATTAACTATAACGTACTCATCGACCCAGCGCAGCCACCGAGTAATCGCAATCAATTAAGTAACGAAACACTTGTCACGATCGAAAGCGCGGTGTTAGACAGTGAAAAATCAGTTAGTAGCGCTTATGCGTTAGTAGGAGATATTCTAACGTATACGATTGTACTACGTAACACAGGAACGCTAGACTTAACGAACTTACTCTTTACAGATACAGATCCTCCGAACACGCGATTCGTTCCAGGTTCTGTAACAGTAAACGGCATTCCAAACGCGGGAAATCCAAACATCGGTATCCCTCTTGGAACATTAGCAGAAGGATTAAGTGTCACCATTCAATATCAGGTTGACGTTATTTCTACTCCTACACTAGATGTTCCTCCTAGAACTGAAGTCATTATCAACACATCGTTTACAACATTTCGATATATCCCAGACCCAGGTGACCCAGAAGTTGAAGGCTCATCAACTTCTAACCCAGTTAGCACTCTAATAGAGAGGCTCAATACCACTCTAACGAAGACCACTAGTAACACAGTTGCAGAAGTAGGCGATATCATCACCTATACGCTGGTGGTTCGAAATCAAGGAGCGCTTCCGCTGAATAATTTTGTTCTTCAAGATACGTTAGCAGCAGGCACTTCATTTGTGCCAAACAGCTTAGTAGTAAACGGGATATCTGTCGCAGGTGATCCAACGGTAGGGGTAAACATCGGCACAATCGCCGTTGACATCCCAAAAACAGTAAGATTTGCGGTGTCCATCGATTCATTTCCGACTACTAATCCGATTCCAAACCAGGCAACAGGATCTTATGAGGTGACGGTTGACCCAAATCAACCACCACGTCCACAAACCGTAACCAGTAATCAAATATTAGTCACCATCGCTAATGCCTTACTTTCAATGAATAAAACAGTAGACCTAGCGTTTGCAGAAATAGGTGATACGCTTACCTACACGATTGTCTTAACAAACACAGGGAACGTTGCGTTAACTAACATTCTCTTTACTGATTTGGATCCTCCGGGCACCACCTTTGTACCTGGTTCAGTCACGATTAACGGAACACCAAGTACAGGAAACCCAAACATAGGGTTTCCACTTAATAGTTTAAATCCAGGTGGTAGCACAACCGTTCAGTACCAAGTATCCGTAACATCCGCACCTGTTAGCAACCCAACCTTAAACGTAGCAAATGCTTCGTTTGAATATGTACTAAATCCTAGTGATCCACCGCTTCAAGGGAACGCCGTGTCTAATCCAGCGGCAACGACAATACGCTCTGTAAACCCATCAATTGTTAAATCAGCTGATAAAACAGTTGCAACGGTTGGAAGTATTGTGACGTATACGATTCCAATTGTAAATAATGGAAACACGACACTGACAAACCTTATTTTTACTGACCAAGTGCGTCCAGGTACAACATATATCCCAGGATCACTTACGTTAAACGGAGGAGCAATCTCAGGAGATCCAAACGTAGGTATTAGTCTAAATGACTTACTTCCTGGAGAGCAATATACGATTGTATTTCAAGTTTCTGTAGACAGCATTCCAACGATTAATCCGATCCCAAATGAAGCAACCATTAACTATCAAGTAACGATTGATCCGAATCAGCCACCAGAATCAAGAAGTACAACAAGTAATACAACCCTTGTAAGAGCAGAACGAATACAAGTCACAAGTGTCAAAGACGTAGATCTTGACGCAGCTCAAATCGGCGATACGCTTACCTATACGATCACACTCACAAATAGCAGCACGCTTCCAATTGAAAATGTCACAACGATTGATGTTGATCCACTTGGCACGACCTTTGTTCCTGGTTCAGTGACGGTAAATGGAACACCAACCGCAGAAAACCCGAACACCGGCATTACGATTTTGTCATTAGCCGCCGGAGCTAGCGCCGTCATTCAGTATCAAGTGACGATTACGTCTGCACCACTAGGAAATGTAATTGTAAACACCGCGCTCACCAATTATGAGTACACGTTACAAGCAGGAAACCCGCCAATTATCGGAACGGCTCTGTCCAACTCCGTATTCACTGCGTTAGAAACTGTTGATACAGTGGTTATTAAATCCGCAGATAAACTCACCGCAATTGTAGGGGATATCATTACCTATACTCTTCAGATTCGAAACATTGGAACAGTAGATGACAATAATGTAGTACTAACAGATTTAATTCAAAACGGCACGACGTTCGTACCAGGAAGCGTGACGATTAATGGCGTGCCAACAGCAGGGAACCCAAACACGGGCATTACCGTTGGGACCGTTCCTGAGGGCACCACTACCACTGTCACATTCCAGGTCACAGCAGATTTCATACCGCCTATTAACCCTGTAACCAATCAAGCTACGATTGTCTATGACGTCATCGTTGATCCGCAGCAGCCGCCTGTTCAAGAAACGGCTGTTAGTAACATTACTAGCGTCACCATTCAGCAAGCCGCATTAACAAGCACAAAAACCGCAACCCCAATCGTTGCTGAAGTTGGAGATACGATCACCTATACCGTAACGCTTGAAAATACGGGTAACATTGAGCTAAGTAACATCCTCTTTAGTGATCCAGATCCAAATGGAACGACGTTTATCCCCGGAAGTGTGACCATTAATGGTGCGCCTTCAAGTGGAAATCCGAATACAGGCATACCGCTTCAACCATTAAATCCAGGAAGTATCGTGGTTATTCAATATCAAGTAACCGTCACTAGTTTCCCTGTACAAAATCCAATTACAAATATCTCCGTTACAACCTATGAATATATTCCAGGAGCAGGTCAACCTGCTGTAAGAGGAACATCTACCTCAAACGAAGCACAGACGACGATTCAACAAGTTGATGCTACGCTGACAAAGTCAGCCAACGTCACGTTTGCTACGATTGGAGATACGGTTACGTACACCATTCAACTAGCTAACAACGGCACAATTCCGCTTTTAAATGCGATTTTAACAGATGCGATTCAAGCAGAAACGGCCTATGTACCAGGTACACTTACGGTAAACGGTGTCCCAAATGCAAGTAATCCAAACACAGGAATTTCACTTGGAACCATTGAAGTTGGTGGAACAAGAACTATTGTATTTAACGTTATCGTCAATGCGATTCCACTTAGTAACCAAATAACGAACCAAAGTACGTTAAACTATGAGATTGTGCTAGATCCAGGACAGCCACCAGTCCCACGGGAAACGACTAGTAATATAACAAACATTCTAGCTGGTACGACCAACCTTCTTAGTACGAAAACGGTCAACCGTACATTTGCCGAAATCGGTGACACGCTTGTGTATACGATTGTTTTACGAAATACAGGCACGCTTCCATTAACGAACATCGTCTTTACAGACATTGATCCTGCAGGCACCACATTCCTTCCGGGAAGCGTCACAGTTAACGGAACGCCATCTGGTGGAAATCCGAATACAGGCATCAGCTTAGCCGATCTTGCACCAGACGAGACGACTACCGTTCAATATAGCGTGAGCGTTACATCCATTCCGGTACCGAATCCAACAACTAACATTTCCGTTACAACCTATGAATACGTGCCAGGTCCAGGGCAACCGCCAATTACAGGGGCGTCTACTTCAAATCCTGTACAAACGACCATCGAACAAGTCGCGCTGACCTTCACAAAATCTGCCAATGTAGAAAATGCTTTAGTAGGCGATACGATTACGTATACGATTCAAATTACCAACACAGGAACCATTGCAGCATTAAATACGGTCTTAACGGATCTTATCCAAGCAGGCACAACGTTCGTACCAGGCAGCACCACCATTAACGGAGTACCGTCAGCAGCCAATCCGAATACCGGCATTCCGCTTAATACGATTGCAGCAGGAGCTACTGTTACCATTACGTTTGATGCTATTGTAAACTTTGTTCCAACAACGAACTCTGTACGAAATCAAGGGATTTTAAATTATGATGTCATTATTGATCCGACACAGCTTCCACAACCAAGATCACAAGCAACGAACGTTACGGTCGTTACACTTGCGTCGGTTAATTTAACGAGTACCAAAACGGTCAGTGAAGCCTACGCGCTTGTTGGCGATACGTTAACCTATACTGTTGTTTTAGCAAACAATGGAACCCTTATCTTAACAAACGTCGTGTTTACCGATCCAGACCCAACGGGAACGACCTTTGTACCAGGCAGCGTGACGATTAATGGAAGTCCTGATGCAGGAAATCCAAATAGTGGCGTTACATTGCCGTCCATCGTACCAGGAGGAACGGTTACCGTTGCCTACCAGGTAACTGTCACATCCGTACCAGCTGTCAATCCAACGACCAATATTGCGACGACCACATTCCAGTATGTACCAGCACAAGGACAGCCGCCTATTCAGGGAACGTCTACCTCAAACCCTGTTACGACGACGATTGAACGTGAAGCGTCTACCTTTACCAAATCAGCAAACGTCACCGTTATTGAAGTAGGTGGTCTTATCACTTACACGATTCAAGTTGCTAATAGCGGAACGGTACCGTTTTTAAACAGCGTATTAACAGACTTAATAGCACCAGGTACAACGTTTGTGCCGGGAAGCACAACCATTAACGGAGCGCCTTCTGCTGATGATCCGAATGCAGGCATTGCGCTTGGAACTATCGCCGGAGGAAGTACGACCACCATTACGTTCCAAGTAACCGCGGATTCTGTACCACAGGGCGGTGTTGTTCAAAACCAAGGAACGCTGAACTATAATGTGATCATTGATCCCACACAGCCACCACAGTCAAGAAGTCAGACAACAAACGTGACAACCGTAACGATTGAAAACGTCAATCTCTCCAGCGTCAAAACGGTGAGCGCGGCTTTTGCAGAAGTAGGCGACACGCTCACATATACGGTTGTTCTAACGAATACAAGTAACGTTACGTTATCAAATGTAATCTTCACAGATCCAGATCCAGCAGGTACAACGTTTGTTCCAGGTAGCGTGACGGTAAACGGCGCATCGAATATAGGGAATCCAAACACAGGAATTCCGTTAGCCCCAATCGCACCAGGTGGAACGGTGACGATTTCGTATGAAGTGAACGCAACCTCTGTTCCAGCTATTAATCCAACAACAAATGTAGCAACCACAACGTTCCAATACGTTCCTGGTCCAGGGCAACCACCGATTAATGAAACATCTTCGTCCAATCCTGTTATTACGACCATTTTAGAAGAGAGAATTGCGTTTACAAAAGTAGCAGATGTAGCAACGATCGAGGTAGGAGGCGTAATCACCTATACGATTCAAATTATAAACGGTGGAACGACTTCATTTTTAAATTCTGTCTTCACCGATCTTGTTCAAGCCGGAACGACGTTTGTACCGGGAAGCGTCACGATTAACGGAGCGCCTTCTGCTGACAACCCGACAGGCATTACGCTCGGAACGTTGGCACCAGGCAGCACAACGACGATTACCTTCCAAGTAACGGCTGATTCAGCACCACAGGGTGGCATTGTACAAAACCAAGGTGTCTTAAATTACGATGTTGTGATTGATCCAGCTCAGCCACCACAGCCAAGACAGCAAGCAACAAATATTACAAACGTTACGATTGAAAACGTCAACCTTTCCAGTGTAAAAACGGTGAGTGCGGCTTTTGCAGAAGTAGGCGACACGATTACGTATACCGTTGTTCTAACCAATACAAGCAACGTTACGTTATCAAATGTAGTCTTTGGTGATCCAGATCCAGCGGGGACAGCGTTTGTACCAGGAAGCGTCACGATCAATGGAACACCGTCAGCTGGGAATCCAAATACAGGTGTGTCTCTGCCACCACTCGCACCAGGTGGGGTGGTAACCGTTGCTTATCAGGTCACGGTCACTTCTGTTCCGACAGTTAATCCAACAACGAATATTGCCACAACGACGTTTGAATATATTCCGTCACCTGGTCAACCGCCAGTTATAGGGACTTCTTCCTCAAACCCTGTCACAACGACAATTAATGACGAACGTATTACGTTTACGAAATCGGCGGACGTGACAACGATTGGAGAAGGCGGGGTGATCACGTATACGCTGCAAGTCGCAAACAGCGGAACGGTAGCAAGCTTAAATACGGTGCTCACCGATCTTGTTCAAGCAGGAACGACGTTTGTTCCAGGAAGCGTCACGGTAAACGGCGCACCAAATGCTGGGGATCCAAACACAGGCATTACGCTCGGAACGCTTGCAGCAGGTAGCACTACAACTATCACGTTCCAAGTAACGGCAAATGCTGTTCCACCTGGAGGCGTCATTCAAAATCAAGGCATCCTGAATTATGACGTCATTATTGATCCAACACAGCCGCCACAGCCAAGACAGCAAGAAAGTAATCGAACCGATGTAACCGTCGAAAATATTAATCTATCCAGTGTAAAAACGGTGAATACAGCTTTTGCAGAAGTAGGCGACACGTTAATCTACACCGTCACGTTAACAAATACGAGCACATTCACCCTAAATAATATTGTGTTCACCGATTTAGATCCAGCGGGAACGACCTTTGTACCGGGAAGCGTGACCATAAACGGGACGCCTTCAGGGGGCAATCCAAATACAGGGATTCCGTTATCACCGCTTGCACCAGGGGGAGTGGCAACCGTTGCCTATCAAGTAAATGTTACATCTGTCCCTGCAAGTAATCCGACCATTAATATTGCTTCTACTTCCTTTGAATATGTACCAGGGCCAGGCCAGCCGCCGGTTCAAGAAATATCCTCTTCTAATCCGGTTACAACCACGATCGTTCAAGAGCAGCTTACATTTACGAAAACAGCAAACACTGCAACAATCGGAGTAGGCGGCGTCATTACGTACAGCGTCCAGGTCGTAAATGAAGGAACCGTTCCATTTTTAAATGCGGTTTTAACCGATATCATTGAAGCGGGAACAACATTTATTCCAAATAGCGTCACGATTAACGGCGCTCCGTCAACAGACAATCCGAATACAGGGATTACCCTGGGGACATTAGCACCAGGTAGTACAACAACGGTCGTTTTCCAAGTAACAGCAGATTCCGTTCCGCAAGGCGGGGTGATTCAAAATCAAGGCACGCTGAATTATAACGTTGTGATCGATCCGACACAGCCACCGCAGCCAAGAACGAGAGTAACAAACGTTACAAACGTCACCGTTGAGAATGTGACACTTTCTAGCGTCAAATCTGTGAGTGCCACGTATGCAGAGGTTGGCGATACGATCACGTATACCGTTGTATTAACAAATACAAGTAACGTAGTCGTATCAAACGTTATTTTCACGGACCCCGATCCAGTAGGAACGACGTTTGTTCCGGGAAGCGTCACGATCAACGGCACGCCTTCAGGGGGCAATCCAAACAACGGCATTTCATTGGCACCAATTTTACCAGACGGCGTTGTGACGATTTCGTATAAAGTGAACGTCACTTCGGTTCCAGCTATTAATCCAACAACGAACATTTCGATTACAACATTTCAGTATATCCCAGGACCAGGACAGCCGCCGATTCAAGGCACCTCTTCGTCCAATCCAGTTACAACCACAATCGTTCAAGATCAAGTGACGTTTACGAAAGCAACGAGCGCGACAACAATTGGTGAAGGCGGCACGATCACGTATACGCTACAGGTTATAAATAGCGGAACGGGATCACTATTGAATACGGTGTTAACGGATTTAATTCAAGCAGGTACAACGTTCGTTCCAGGAAGCGTGACGATCAATGGCACACCAAACGGCAGTAATCCGAACAATGGAATTCCGCTGGGAGCGCTTGCACCAGGTAGCACGACAACGATCACGTTCCAAGTAACGGCCAATTTTGTCACATCAGGAAGCGTCATTCAGAACCAAGGAACGTTGAATTATAATTTCATTGTCGATCCAACGCAGCCACCACAGCCAAGGGAACAGTCAAGCAACACAACGAGTGTAACAATTGAGAATGTGAACCTTTCAAGCGTTAAAACAGTTAATCAGGCGTTTGCAGAAGTAGGGGATACGCTCACTTATACCATTGTTCTGACGAATACGAGTACCTTTACTTTAACCAATGTCATTTTTACCGATGCCGATCCGGCTGGAACGACGTTTGTACCAGGAAGTGTGACGATTAATGGAACACCAAATGCAGGAAATCCGAACAACGGTATTCCACTAGCACCATTAGCACCTGGTGGGGTCGTAACCGTTGCCTATCAAGTAAACGTCACCTCCATTCCAGCTATTAATCCGACAACGAACGTTGCCACCACAACATTCCAGTACGTACCAGGACCAGGGCAACCACCAATTCAGGAAACATCCGCTTCCAATCCGGTTACGACGACAATTCTGCAAGAACAGTTTACGTTTACCAAAACAGCGAATCCAACGACAATTGGAGTAGGCGGCGTCATTACGTATACGCTGCAAGTGGTTAACAGCGGAACGGTCGCCTTTTTAAATACAGTCTTAACGGATCTCGTGCAAGCAGGTACGACGTTTATTCCAGGAAGCGTGACGATTAACGGAAATCCAGAAGAAAACAATCCGAATATAGGAATTCCGCTCGGAACGTTAGCGCCAGGAAGCACCACAACGGTCACCTTCCGAGTAACAGCGAATTCTGTTCCTTTTGGGGGAGTGGTGCAAAATCAGGGGACGCTGAATTACAACGTTATCATTGATCCAACGCAGCCGCCGCTACCAAGAGAACGAGAATCCAACGTGACGAGTGTGACGATTGAAGCAGCCATTCTTTCAAGTGAAAAAACAGTGAATGCCGCTTACGCTGAAGTAGGCGATACCCTCACCTATACGATTGCCTTAACAAATACAGCTTCTGTAACATTATCAAATGTTTTGTTTACCGATCCAGACCCAGCCGGAACGACGTTTGTTCCAGGAAGCGTGACGATTAACGGAACACCAAGTGCAGGTAATCCAAATACAGGTATTCCATTATCACCAATCCCACCAGATGAAACGACAACCATCAGCTATCAAGTGAGCGTCACGTCACTTCCAGCGGTGAATCCAACAACGAATATTGCTACAACAACGTTCCAGTATGTTCCGGGCCCAGGGCAACCACCAGTTCAAGGTACCTCTGTCTCGAATCCAGCTACAACAACAATTGAGCGAGAGCAAATCACGTTTACTAAATCCGCTAATGTCACAACGATTGGCGAGGGCGGTGTGATTACGTATACTCTGCAGGTAGCGAACAGTGGAACTGTTGCATCGTTGAATACAGTCCTAACGGATCTCGTGCAAGCAGGCACCACGTTTGTTCAGGGAAGCGTCACGGTCAACGGGACGCCGAATGCGAGTAATCCAAATACGGGCATTTCACTCGGAACGATTGCACCAGGAAGCACCACAACGGTGACGTTCCAAGTCACGGCAAATTCTGTACCACCTGGTGGCGTGATTCAAAATCAGGGGACGTTAAATTATAATGTTGTGATCGACCCAACGCAGCCACCACAGCCGAGAAGCGCACAATCAACCGTCACAAATGTTACCGTCGAAAATGTCAATCTTTCGAGCGTGAAGACGGTGAGTGCAACAGCTGCTGAAGTCGGCGATACGCTCACCTATACGGTAGTCTTAACAAACACGAGCACCTTCACATTAAACAACGTTAGTTTTAACGATCCAGATCCAGCGGGAACGACGTTTGTTCCGGGAAGTGTCACGATTAATGGTGCTCCGTCAGGCGGCAATCCAAATAGCGGTATCTTACTATCACCATTAGCACCAGGTGGATCTGCAACCATCGTGTACCGAGTCAACGTTACGTCTGTTCCAGCGGTGAATCCAACAACGAATATCGCAACGACAACGTTCCAATATGTGCCTGGCCCAGGTCAGCCGCCAATTCAAGAAACCTCTTCTTCAAATCCAGTCACAACAAACATTTTGACTGAACAGCTCACCTTTACGAAAGTAGCAAATGTTTCGACCGTTGGCGTAGGCGGGATCATCACGTACACGGTTCAAGTAGTTAATACAGGAACCGTCGCGTTCTTAAACACTGTCTTAACCGATGTCATCCAACCAGGTACGACGTTTGTACCAGGAAGTGTCACGATTAACAGCACACCGTCATCGGCTAATCCAAATACGGGTATTCCGCTTGCGACACTTGCACCGAATAGTACAACAACCGTTACGTTCCAGGCGATCGCGGGCGCCGTTCCACCAGGAGGGATTGTACAAAACCAAGCTACGCTAAACTATGATGTCGTGATTGATCCAACGCAGCCACCACAGCCGAGAAGTCGTCAAACGAATGTGACGAGTGTCACGATTGAAGATGTAGTCCTGTCGAGCGCAAAGTCAGTCAGTGATGCTTATATTGAGGTAGGCAGTACGTTAACCTACACCATCGTGTTAACAAATACGAGCGGAGTGACATTAAACAATGTGATTTTTAATGATCCAGACCCGACTGGAACGACATTTGTACCAGGAAGCGTGACAATTAACGGCGCACCGTCAGCCGGGAATCCGAACACAGGCGTTCCGCTGTCACCTATCCCACCATCTAGTACGGTGACGATCACCTATAAAGTAACGGTCACATCCTTACCGGCAACGAATCCAACGACTAACATTGCAACGACAACGTTTGAATATACACCAGGACCAGGGCAGCCACCTGTTGAAGGTACGTCAACTTCAAATCCTGTTAGTACGAATATTATTGAGAATCTCGATGCTTTTACGAAATCAGCTAACGTTTCAGCGGTAGCCGTAGGAGGCGTGATTACGTATACCCTCCAAGTTGTAAACGAAGGAAACGTTGACTTACTCAGTGCTGTATTAACAGACCTTGTTCAAACAGGAACGACGTTTGTGCCAGGAAGCGTCACGATTAACGGTGCGCCATCTTCTGCTAATCCAAATACGGGTATTACACTAGGAACTCTAGCACAAGGAAGTACGACTACGATCACTTTCCAAGCCACGGCCAATTCTGTTCCAGCAAGCGGTGTCGTAAACAATCAGGGTCGACTAAACTACAACATTATTATCGATCCAACGCAGCCCCCACAGCCAAGGGAAGCGACAAGTAACGTAACAAGCGTGACGATCCAGCAAGGAATTTTAACAGCTTCTAAAGCCGTAAGCAGTGGTCTTGCGACAATTGGAGAAAATCTCACGTATACAATTACGCTTACGAATACCGGAACCGCGCCAGTAACGACAATTGTCTTAACGGATGCTGCACCAAATGGTACGACGTTTGTACCGGGAAGTGTTATTGTAAACGGCACACCGACTCCAGGAAATCCAGCGTTAGGCCTTTCCGTCCCACCGATTAATCCAGGAGGCACAGCGACCGTGGCGTTCCAGGTAAACGTCGTCTCAGTTCCAGTACCAAATCCAACAGAAAACACAGCCACCATTCGTTATTTATTCGCACCGAATCCGCAGGAGCCACCAATTGAAGTCACTATAGAAACGAATGTAGCTGTTACGCTTATCCAGCCATATACGAGAGATCAAGTTATTAATCTCTTACTTGCGTCAATTGGAACAGAAGAGCTATCACTTGCCCACATTTTAAATGCAGAGGGAGAAAAAATCCAAGCAGCGGTTGCAGCTTACAACAATGGTCAAATCACGATCGCTGACCTGTTAACAACGAATAGTAGCGTAAACAATCTTTTAACGGATGTAGCAAATACAGAAATTGTCCTTCACAATAAACTAGCAAATGTTATTGATTTGATTAATCGATCCACAGGTAATTAAAGAAAACCGCGTTTAGTCTGCAGTAAAGGCTAAACGCGGTTTTTTGAATACAAATGATAACGTTACCATTTTTAAAAAGGGAAAATTCGTCAAAAAACACTATTGACTTATCAGAATAGTATGAATTAATATGTGTTATAAGATTTATTAGAGGACTCTAAAATAAATCTATTTATAAAACATAGTATTTTGATAAGAATAGTATTTTTTAGAATTCTAGAAAAGGAGGAAGCTGATGACTATTTCAATTTACGTAAAAGATAAAACGTTCCGTCGTAATGGGGAATCTAATCAAGTATTAAACCAGATATCAATTACTGTAAGTAAGGGAGACTTTCTCACCATAATCGGTCCTAGTGGATGTGGCAAAAGTACACTTTTAAAAATAATAGCAGGACTAGATACAGATTACGAAGGCGAGATTGGTGTTCATAATCGTCTCATTACGGGACCAGGTATTGAACAAGGATTTATTTTTCAAGAACATCGTCTATTTCCATGGCTGACGGTAGAAGAAAATATTGCGGCGGATCTTTCATTAAAAGATACAGAAGTAAGAAAAAGAGTTGATGACTTGCTTAAAACGGTAAGGCTTGAAGATGCGGCAAAAGCGTACCCTAAAGAACTATCTGGTGGAATGTCTCAACGTGTGGCTATCGCAAGAGCGCTTTTAAGAAATCCAGATGTACTTTTACTGGATGAACCGTTTGGAGCTCTAGACGCTTTCACCAGAAAGCATCTCCAAGACGTTTTGCTCGATATATGGAAGCAAAAACAAACAACGATGATTCTTGTCACTCATGATATTGATGAGGCTGTCTATCTAGGGAATCAATTAGCGATATTTAATGCTCACCCTGGATCACTACATACTTTACTACCAATCTCATTATCATACCCAAGAGATCGCTCATCTCTAGATTTTCAGCATTATCGACAAAAAGTGGTAAGTGAATTTGAAGAAACAGATTCACCTTCTTTTTCTGAAGGACTTGGTATATAGGAGGAATTCTAATGAAAAAATTCTTAATATTCAGTTTATTAATCGTGATCGTACTAGCAGGGTGCAGCGCTACCAGTGCTTCTGATAATGAAAAGCCAAAAGTTATTAATATTGCTGTTCAACAGAGCTTAACCCCTTTATTACTAGCGAAACAAAAGGGATGGTTTGAAGAAGAGTTTAAAAAGCAAGGAATTAAAGTAAAGTGGAACGAATTTCAAAGCGGACCTCCTCAGTTTGAAGGAATTAGCGCCGGTAAAATTGATTTTGCTACTGTAGGTAATTCACCCGTTATTGCTGCCCAAGCAGCGGGAATCGACTTTAAAGAGCTGTCAGTCTACTCAGACGGGCTGAAAGGTAACGCAATTTTAGTCAAAAAAGATAGCGGCATACAAAGTGTAAAGGATTTAAAAGGAAAAAAAGTAGCGGTTGCCAAAGGAAGCAGTGGATTTGATTTTCTTTACAAAGTAATTAATAAAGCTGGGTTAAAGCCGGACGATATTGAAGCCATCCAACTGCAACCGGATGAAGCAAAACCAGCGTTTGAAAGTGGATCTGTTGATGCGTGGTCTATATGGGAGCCGTTCATTTCACTTGAAACGATTGAAAACGATGCTGAAATATTGGCAGACGGTGAAAGTGAAAATATTGTTTCACCAGGATTCACAGTAGCAAGAGGGGATTTCGTTAAGAACTATCCAAAGGAAACGAAAACATTTTTAAAAGTATTTAATAAAGCAGTGAATTATCAAAAAGAACATAATGAAGAAGTTGTGACTTTATTTGCCAAAGCAAAAAAATTAGATCCTGCAGTCGTTGAAAATGTGTTAAAAAACACGCAACCTCTTAATTTACCAGTATCTAAAGAAGTAATTAAATCTCAGCAGGAAACAGGAGATTTTCAATATTCCATTAAAGCGATTAAAAAGAAGATTGACGTAAAAGAAGTTACAGATAACTCATTTATCAATGACGTGTTAAACCAAAAATAAGGGGGGATATGAGTGCAACAAACAAAATTATTAACAGGTACGTCTAGATTAGTGAAAAGCAACAACAAGAGATCCACAAAAATTAAAAAGACCTACCTGCAAAGTTTTTTAAAAGGTATTGCGCTACCTGCTTTGATTTTAATTGTTTGGCAAGTCATAGGAAGTCTTCAGTTTGTTTCGAAAACGGTTCTTCCTGCTCCTTTAGATATTCTCATTTCATTTAAAGAACTCATTCTATCCGGAGAACTTTTTGGGCATTTAAAAGTAAGCATATGGAGAGCATTCTTAGGGTTTGTACTTGGAGGAAGTCTGGGGTTAATTATAGGAGGGATTGTAGGATTTGCTAAAAAGTCTGAAGATTTTTTAGATCCGACTTTGCAAATGATTCGGACGGTTCCTCATTTGGCGGTAACGCCCCTATTCATCTTGTGGTTTGGGTTTGGAGAGTTATCAAAAGTACTATTAATTGCTTTGGGCGCTTTTTTTCCTATCTATATTAATACGTTTCAAGGAATTCGAGGCGTCGACTCAAAATTATTTGATGTAGCGAGAGTATTACAATTTAGTAAGAAGAAGCAAATTACAAAACTCATTATTCCAGCAGCGCTTCCTAACATTTTATTGGGGGTGCGCTTATCCTTAGGTATTGCATGGTTAGGGCTTGTTGTAGCTGAATTAATGGGGTCTAGCGCAGGAGTTGGTTACATGATCATGGATGCGAGGCAGTTTTCACAAACGGACATAGTATTTGTAGGAATTATTATTTTTGCGGTTGTAGGGAAATTAACGGATTCGTTTGTTCGCGTGTTAGAAAAACATTTATTGAAGTGGCGAGATAGCTATCAAGGAAACCAAAATTAGGAGGAATGAAAGATGGAAATTTTATGGTTTATACCTACTCATGGAGACGGTCATTATTTAGGGTCACCCATACAAGGAAGATCTACGGACTATTTATACTTAAAACAAGTGGCTCAAGCAGCTGACCAACTTGGTTATACGGGCGTATTGCTACCAACGGGGAGATCATGCGAAGATCCATGGGTTACGGCAACAGCTCTTGCAACGGACACGCGTTATTTGAAATTTTTAATTGCGGTACGACCAGGATTGATGAAGCCTTCTGTCGCGGCCAGAATGGCTTCATCATTAGACCGAATTTCAGAAGGAAGGCTACTAATCAATGTTGTAGCAGGAGGTGACCCAGTAGAACTAGCCTCAGATGGCGTATTTCACACGCACGATGATCGTTATAAGGAAACAGATGAATTTATGTCGATTTGGCGCTCCTTACTGCGGGGGGAAAACGTTAATTTTGATGGAGATTATCTGACTGTCGAAAATGGGAGCTTATTAATTCCTCCGTTTCAAGAACCTCATCCACCTATTTATTTTGGAGGATCATCAAAAGCAGGTCAGGAAATAGCTGCAAAGCATACAGATGTTTATTTAACTTGGGGAGAACCACCTGCTCAAGTTAAAGAAAAAATTGAATCCGTACGTCGAAAAGCTGAAAAGGAAGGAAGAAGCATTCGTTTTGGCATTCGTCTCCATGTCATTGTTCGTGAAACAGAGGAAGAAGCTTGGGCAGCAGCCGATAAGCTTATTAAATATGTAGATGACGAGGCGATTGAAAAAGCACAAAAAGTGTTGAAACGTCAAGATTCAACGGGTCAAGAAAGAATGCTCGCTTTACATCAAGGAAAAAAAGATCAATTGGAAATTAGTCCAAATCTGTGGGCAGGAGTAGGGTTAGTTCGAGGAGGAGCCGGGACAGCCCTTGTCGGGAGTCCAGAAAAAGTAGCAGAGCGAATAAGAGAATATCAAGAGGTAGGAATCGACTCCTTCATTTTCTCAGGATATCCTCATTTAGAAGAGGCTTATAAATTTGCTGAACTAGTTTTCCCATTACTTCCGTTCAAAGGAAATCGACCAGACGTTCAAGTGAAAACACAGCCAGTTGGTGAAGCAGTTGGAAACGATTATTTTCCACACGCTGCTTCAAAATAAAGAACCCATTTAGTCAAATAAAAAGCAAAAAGGATAGGTAGTTCACTCTGAGTGGCTACCTATCCTTTTTAACTTGAACCATAAATAAGTTTTTTATTTTAAAATTGAAGGTGAGTCACACGGATACGAATAAGCCAAGCAATGAAAGCCATTTTTCTCTAAAATCGGTCGACTCATAGGACTTGCATCAACCATGAGATAAGAGCGACCGCACTCACGCGCTTTTTGCACGCGTGTCGCTAACAAAGCACTGTAATGACCTTGTTTTCGATATTCTTTTAACGTGGAACCACCCCACAAACTCGCAAAGGAGCTATTCATCTCAATGTACATCCAAGCAGCGCTAACAAGTTTTTCATTGTCATAGATTCCGTATAAAAAAAGGGAGTCTGGATGCACCTGCTTATCACGCCATAACCGTTCACCAAGCTCTTGATGAGGTTCATTCCAGACGGTGTTTTCTAATTCAATAATGTCATTGATTCCTTTTTTATCGGTGATTTCTTGTACTGTAATTGAGGTATCTGGACATTGATATTCATTTATAGGCATTACCATTAAGGCCTCTGGATCACCGATGGTAAATCCATGCTCCTTTAACGTATCTGTAAGGTCATTTGGCTGATCATAACTATATACTTTCCACTCAAACGATTGGTTTAGGCTACGAAAGTATTTTAATTCCGCTTGAATAACGGTATCGACGTTCTCCTCAGTCAAGGATGAGGCAATAATAAAGCTATTATCCGTAGTGAGAGAAACGTGTCGGACAACGTGGTCACTCTCTTCTCTTCTAAAGCCGGGTGCTTGCGCATTCACGCGCATTTCTTCATGAAAAATGATTTGTAAATCTTTGAGCATCTGAATAATCTCCTTTGATATGTATAAAAATGTGTCAGCTTAAATTATTCTCCTTTCAATCTCCTAATCCCTGCCACGGTGTGTTGACAGTTCGCTCTTGACGAAGGAAAGGTTTTTACGTATAACAAAAAAGGGAATAACAAGGTTTGAACAAATAAACGAGGAGCAACGACATGAAAAATATTGATCAAGCAGACTATGAGGCTTTACAAAAAGAAAACCTGAAGCTTCAAAAAGAGAACCACCATCTGCATAAAATGGTACGGGAGCTTTCCACACCAATTATCCCGTCCATTATCCCAGAAACAATTTTAGTTCCTCTTGTCGGAGCGCTGTCACATCAGCGAATTGTTACGCTACGAGAAAAAATTCTTTTTGCAATTCATGACCAGCAGGCTGAAAACGTTATTATTGATTTTACAGGCATTACGCGACTCGATATTAGTGAAATTGGCTACGGAGAAATTGGTACCTTGATTGAAGACCTTACTTCGGCTTTGAAATTAGTGGGGGCTGAAACATTATATGTTGGGTTCTCAACAGAGCTTGCAAAAGAATTAATACAATCAAACGTAAACTTTTCAAGCTTTAAAACCTTTGCGAGTTTCCGAATGGGCCTTCAATATTTAATGGATCAAGCAGGATTGCAATTTACAAAGAAAATGTTGTAAGCCACAGTACAGGTGTATCAAACTAAGCATAATGCTCATATAATGGAGTACCTAATCGCTTCTTCATCAGAAAAAGAACGGAATAGTTTATGCGCATAAACTATCCCGCTCAGTTCATTTTATCTTAAGGGTAAAATTAAAGGATGCCTAATTGCACGACTAATGCAAGTAGGATTTGAAGAAGAAGCTGTAAGGAAATTGCAATATCTGTGTCGTTTGTTGTAACAGAGATGTTTTTGGAGTTTTTGATGATAAGCTGCTGACGATTTGCTTGCAGAATTTTAGATTTCTCTAAAAGTTCTTGCGTCACTCTTTCTGCACGAGCAGCATCAGCAATTGTAATGTTAATAACAATTGCAATTGCTACTTGAATTGCTGCTTGAAGAGAAGCAGCAATTTGAGTTTCCGTAGTCGTTACGGAAATGTCACAAGAGTCTTTGATCACGATTAGTTCTTGTGATAATTGCTCGATATCAGAAGATAGTGCTGCGTTTTGGCTTACAGTTGAGCCAAAAGAACCTGATCCACAAGAATATCCGTGGCAATAGTGTTTCTTTTTATGGCAGTCTTTTTCTTTTTTCTTTTTACAGCTATCTTTCTCTTTTTGCTTACATTTTTCTTTCTTTTTCCATTTCTTGTACTCTTCATATTCTTTCCATTTTTTAATCTGCTCTTTTTTTGACATCTCCTCAGTTCCTCCTCTTAGGAATTATTCTCTCTTTTTTTTCTCATGAGCGCTCTCAGTGGAGCTTCTTGACTCACTTTCTGGCTAGACAGAGCGTCTTTACTAGCCGCAGCTCTTTCCATCATTTCGTCTACTTTCGCTTGTAGATCTAAGATGGTTTGTTTTAACTGCTCGCGCTGTTCAGGGGATACTGTATTCTCTGGGGCAGCGCCAACATTGTTGCGCGTTAAGATATCCCCCACGAATAACTGTACAAAATCCGCCGAAAGACCTGTGAGTTCCTTTTTCAGGTTTTTATCATCCATATATTTCACCCCCATAGAAATAAGATATTCAATTCTAGCAATCTAGCAACAGCCATTCACCTATTTTTTAGGGTCTATTTTTAAAAACGTTGGATGAATGGCAGGAAAGCAGAAGGGGAAGTTTCAAAAAAAAGACCATAAGATTTCGCATTTTCATGCTCAGTGCGTTATGATGGAAAAGACGCAAAAAAAACGATATTAAACAAAGAAAGATGAGAATGAATGCCGAATATGCTATTTACGAGAGAGCAAATTAAAGATTTATTTTTAACCACTACCTATAACCGTGGATACGCTTATTACCGGGAAGGGCGTGTTCGTGATCTGAAATTCTCACCGGAAAAAGACGCTTGGTTTGCAAAAGTAGTCGGAGATGATTCCTACTATGTCACAGTTGAAAAACGCCATCAGTCATTTAGTTCCTCCTGTGATTGCCCTGCCTATGATCGCTACTTGGAGTGTAAACATGAAGTGGCCGTATTATTAGAGCTTTGTGATCAAGAAACAAATGAAATAGGACAAAGGGGGCCAAGGGCGGGAGACTATGAAGCTGTTGACCAGTTCATCCAACTGTTTAGTGGCTATCAGCAAGCCGTTTTAGATGCTCATAATGATGAAGTAAAACAGCTGCTCGAAGTGGAGTTTGTTTGCAAATCCGCTACGCCAACTTTTTTACATCCACAAGGTATGTATTTAACTCTAGAGCTTAAAATAGGTCCTGATCGTACGTATGTCGTCAAGAACATTAAAGAGTTTTTAACGAAGGTCCAAAATCAGGAAACACATGAATTTACGAAAAAATTTACATATGACCCTAGTGATTATGTGTTCAAAAAAGAAGACGACGTCGTCATTCAAATGCTACTCGAATTAGTCAATACAGAACACTTCTACCGACCACCTAATCCTTATCAGCGACAGAGTTCCTCCTCGTTAACAACCGATCGAGAGTTATTAATCCCTACGATGGGAGCAAGAAAGCTTCTGTTAGCCTTAATGGAGCGAAATTTTACGTTTGTTCATGAAGAAGTCATCTACCCGCATGTGGAGCTAATTGAAAAAACCTTGCCATTATCATTTCAGCTTCATAAGCTAGGTGATCAGGCATTTGAATTAGATCTGTTTCAGCTCCACCAGGCAGCCTTTTTTGATCGCTATGATTTGGTCTTTTTAGAAGGAACCTTTTACACGCTATCCCCCGATCAGCGTATGCTTGTGGAAGGACTTCGTCAAAGTGCGGTGTTAGGAGAAACGATTCCCATTGCCTCTGAGCAAATGGAGGACTTTCTTTCTCAAGTACTTCCTGGCCTTAAGAAGATCGGGAACGTCTCCATTGATGAAGAGGTGTCAACTAAAATTAGCGAGCCGATGCTTCAGTCAAAGGTATTTGTAGACGAAGAAAATGGACGTCTCGTTGTAAAACTGGAGTATCATTATGATGATATCGTCATTAACCCATTTTCATTCAGACAAGAAAGCCGAGGTGAAAAGGGTGCTTTTTTAATTCGAGATACGGAAAAAGAACGAGAAATTATGGCGATCATTGAACGAGCACCCGTAAAAATTCACAAGCAACAGCTTTATTTGGATGAAAATGAAGATGATCTGTATACGTTCTTGTTTCACGTACTGCCTCGTCTAGGACGATTAGCAGACGTGTATATGTCAGATCGTGCACAGGCATACTCACCACCAGAGGGTGCGGTTCCTTCTACAAGTATTGATGTCGGAGAGAACCGGGGGTTATTAGAAATTAACTTTGATTTAAACGGCATCGATCATAATACGATTCAAAGCGTTCTAAAATCCGTGATCGAGAAAAAATCGTACCATCGTTTGCCTGACGGGCGGTTTATTTCTCTTGAACAAGAAGATTTTCAAACGCTCTATCAGCTTTTCGATGAACTGAACGTGACGGAAGACGATTTAACTGATAATCGATTGCAGGTTCCGGTGTATCGTGGGATGCAGGTAGAAGAAATTATGAACGGAAAGAACAAATATGCAACCAAATCAAGCAAAGCTTTCCGTCGCCTTATTCAGCATCTGAAGAATCCTGAAGATCTTGATTTTGAAGAACCCAGCAACTTACAAGCGGAGCTTCGTGATTATCAGCATAATGGTTTTCAATGGTTTAAGGCGTTGTCTCACTATGCTTTAGGCGGTGTGTTAGCAGATGATATGGGGCTAGGAAAAACGTTACAAAGCATTTCGTATATCGTCTCTGAACTGAATGAGCAGTCCGAAAAACAGTCCTTTTTAGTTGTTGCACCAGCTTCGCTGATCTATAACTGGAAAAATGAATTCGAGAAGTTTGCGCCTCACTTACGCGTTGAGGTCATTACTGGGACACCGATTGAGAGAGAAGCGCTTTTAACAGGGGAAAATGAACATGACGTATGGATTACGTCTTATCCAACGCTTCGTCAGGATTTGGCGTTTTATCAACAGCATACGTTTAATACGGTCATTCTCGACGAAGCACAGGCGGTTAAAAATTATACGACCAAAACGGCCGCTGCGGTTCGTTCGCTTCGTGCACAGCGTAAATACGCACTGAGCGGAACGCCGATTGAGAATTCGCTTGATGAGCTATGGTCACTGTTTCAAACGGTTTTACCAGGTCTTTTTCCTGGATATAAGGCGTTTAAAAACCTGTCAAACGATCAAATCGCCCGTATGGTACGCCCGTTTATCCTTCGACGCGTGAAAAAAGACGTACTAAAAGAGCTGCCAGATAAAATTGAAAGCAATCACGTATCGGAGCTGACCAAAGAACAAAAAGAGCTATATGTTGGTTACCTTGAAGAAGTGAAGCGATCGATTCAAACGGAGGATTTCAATAAAAATCGCATCAAGATTTTAGCGGGCTTAACAAGACTTCGTCAGATTTGCTGTCATCCATCGTTGTTTATTGAAAACTATGAAGGGCAATCGAGCAAGCTAGATCAGCTGTTAGAACTGACGCAAAATGCGATTGAAAATGGAAAACGCTTGTTGATCTTTTCACAGTTCACAAGCATGCTTCATATTATTCAAGAACGTCTTGAAGGAATGGGAATCTCCTTTTTCTACTTAGATGGCCAAACGCCATCCAAAGAGCGTGTGGAGATGTCTGAGCGCTTTAATCAAGGAGAAAACGATGTGTTCCTCATCTCCTTAAAAGCAGGAGGAACTGGATTGAATTTAACCGGTGCCGATACCGTTGTTTTATATGATCTGTGGTGGAACCCTGCTATTGAAGAACAAGCAGCAGGACGCGCACATCGCATCGGTCAAAAAAATGTGGTGCAAGTTATTCGCTTAATTTCAAAAGGAACGATTGAAGAGAAAATTTATCAGCTTCAGCAAAAGAAACGTGAGCTCATTGAGCAAGTCATCCAGCCGGGTGAAACGATGCTCTCAAGCCTCACAGAAGATGAAATTCGCGAATTGCTGAGCATGTAATAAAAATCCCCCGAGTAAAAATCCTCTACTCGGGGGATTTTTTGTAGTAGTATACGTGTATTAAGTTGCAGGGGGAGATGTCGGCATGTCGCTAAATGAAACCTTACAAAAACACTATTCGACGTATACAAGCGAGCACTTTCATTTACTTGCTGCTTCGGACGTTCGGCCTCAGCTTGCAGAAGAAGAAGTAGATCAACACGTGCTTGTGTTGCATCGTTCAACATCACCGGTGAACATTCAAGAGAACATCGCTGGTCAGATCTACCGAGGACAGGCGTTTCAAGGCGATCTTAATTTTATTCCAAATCGTGTGGATAATAGCTGCGAATGGGGCGCTGATTTGTCCTTTTTACGTCTTGAGCTGTCAGCTGACAAAGTAAAACAAATCGCTGAACAGGAAAATCGTTCACCCAACCTGTCTTACAACATTCGAACGAAGGACGAGAAGCTTATTCAGTTGATGACATGGCTTGAAGCAGAGGGGAAAAACGGGTTCCCACAAGGTCAGCTGTACACGGATTCAATGATGAACTTAATCACTTTGCACTTGTTGAATGAGTATGGAAGCCGCCGTCGAGATGATTTAGAGTGGAAAATGCCTTCCTCAACGGTTTTTTCGACTGCTATTGAATATATGCATGCTCATTACGATCAAGATATAACGTTAGAAGAACTGCATCAGTTATCACATCTCAGCTCATCACACTTCATTACAAGCTTTAAAAAGGAAATGGGGATTACGCCACATCAATATTTGCTTAAAATTCGAATTGATCGAGCGAAAGAGCTGTTGCTAGATCCGGTGCTCACGATCGGTGACATTTCGTTACGACTTGGGTTTTCAGATCAAAGTCACTTTCATCGCCACTTTAAAAAATGGACAGGCGTCACGCCACTGCAGTGGAAAAAGAATTTTGTACAAAAATAACGAAATAACGTACAAGAAGGAAAGGCGGTACTACTCCTATAATGAAGACATCTTAAACATATAGGAGGGTTTTCAACATGAAAACATTAGTAAACGTCTTTCATCCAAACTTATCAGATTCAAACGTCAACAAGGAGTGGGTAGCACGCCTTGAACAAGAAGATGTAACGATTAACCGTATTTATGAAAAATACCCTGATTGGCAAATTGATGTGAAAAGAGAACAGGCTCTTCTTTTAGCACATGATCGAATCGTCTTTCAGTTTCCGTTTTATTGGTACAGCACACCTCCTTTAATGAAGAAATGGCTAGATGATGTATTAACATTCGGCTGGGCATACGGAACCGGAGGAACAAAGCTAAAAGGAAAAGAAATGGTGCTAGCTATCTCAGTAGGTGGACCACAAAAGTCTTACCGTGCAGGTGGATATAATACGTATACAATTAGCGAATTGACACGTCCATTACAGCAAACGGCAAACTTAACAGGGATGGCATTTTTAACGCATTATGTTCAATATGGTTCGGTTGTCGTTGGAAAGGATGAACTAGTAGCGAGCGCTGAACGTTTCGTAAAGCACATTCTAAATCCTGAGCTTAATCCGGAAGTAGAGTTAAAGCGTATTTTATCAGAAATGGCAGAGCAAGACGTGTCACTGTAAATATAGGTGGTTAACAAAAAACAGCAGGGCCCAGTATAATACCTGGAACCTGCTGTTTTTCTATATCAATATTTGTTACTACTGATCATTGCTAATGATCTCGTTACCGTCTTTATCTATAAGAAATGAGTGGTCTCTCGCTGCTTCTTCAATATCTCGATAAGCCCAGTGAGATAGAGAGACGTCATGGAAACTTGGTGTAAACTCTCCGTATAGAGGGCCTCGTTTGAAGAGACGATTAAGCGTCTTCACGGCCTGAGCTCTCGTGAGATTCATAGTTGGATAAAAGTGGCCATTTGTATAGCCTTCCATTATGTTGGACGCACGAATAGCATGAATGGCCTCTGACGCCCAATAGTCCTTTGGCACATCTGTATATGAGCTAGCAGGCGTTTCGTTCAAACTTTGACATGCAGGAAACGCATTTTCATCCTTTTCGCATTGAAGTTTGAGCTGCCTGTAGACGATCATTGCCATTTGAGCACGCGTAATGGCTTCAGTTGGACGGAAGGTATTCCCGTACCCAAGCATGGTGCCGCTACTTTTGGCTAACATAATTTCGTTATAACCCCAATGACTTTTCGGCACATCTACATAATCACTAGCTGATGGACTTTCTGCATTCGTTTCTGCGTTTCTCATAAGCATCGCTGCCATTTGAGCTCTTGTTACTACAGCATTTGGTCGGAACGTGTGATCAGGATAGCCTTTAATATAAGCACGGTGTTTATTTCCATACGTCTGAAGTCCGTCTAAATAGACCATGGTGAATGTACTGAACTTTGTGACGTTAAACGTAATGCCCATGCTATCATTTTTAAACATGGTAAGTTGACCTTTTATAACCTCTTTTGTGCCATCACTATGTTCAATAAAAATCGCAATGTTATCGAGGACTTTTTGACGCTGATCCGGATCTTTTGGTAGGTCAGACTCCTGAAGGGGAAGAGTGAGCACTACGGTTCGACTCTGCATGTTCGTTTCAATCTCCATCGGTCTGCCAAGAACTTGAACGGTTTCGGTTCGCGGCCCTACAATTTCCTTAATAACCTCTTCCTTTTTTGCACGATCTTCAATGGCAAGTTTTTGTTCTGTGTCCTTCACTGGAACAACTCGGAAGTATAAGGAATCAGTAAAGCTTAGAAGTGAACTCTTCGGAATAAAGAGACCGGCATTTTGAGTATAAATCTCTAAGTTGAACTGCCCATTTGATAGTTCGCTCATTGCGTCTTTCGGAACAGTAATAGTAGTAGTACTTACTTTATCGTCTTTGTCAGGAATGAACGTTCTAGCTGTATCTTCGCCCTCCGCAACAAGACGGTTAATCATTTCACTTACTTTTTCTTTCACAAATGTTACTTCATCTCTTACAATGCCCGCATTATCTGTAACGCGCCTAATAGGAATTTTTGTCACGACCGTTCCATTATTTGCGTTACCAGTTTCGACTTCAAGATCGACTTCCTCTACCTTTGGTTCTGGAGAAGGAGTAGGGCCAGGAGCGGGCGGAGCAGGAATAAGCGTCCAGCGAGCAAATAAAGTCAGGTCACCGGTCACTTTATCTGCTGTGAAACTCCAAGCGTTCGTGAAGTTCGCATCTTTATACCACCCACTAAAATTATAACCTGCTTTTGTGGGACTTGTGGGAGCTGTGATGAGCGAATGGTAGCTAGCTACCACCGTCGATACAGTGCTTCCGCCGTTTGAATTAAAAGAAATGGTGTACTGGTTCGCTTCCCACTTGGCGTATAAAGTTGTATTACTTGTTACTTTATCTGTCTCAAAATTCCAAGACGTATGAAAAGTGTTATCTGCATACCATCCCTTGAACGTATAGCCATTTTTAGTTGGAGAAGCCGGTTCAGTGATCGTTGAATTGTAGTCTGCTAGGAGTGGACTAATGGCTGAACCTCCGTCTGTCTGAAAGGACACGGTATATTGATTCATCTCCCACTTGGCATATAACGTTAAGTCATCTGTTACTTTATCTACATCGAAGTTCCAAGTATCGAGTAACCCGCTGTCCTTGTACCAGCCTTTAAACGTATAACCCGTTTTTACAGGAGGCGTTGGACGTATGAGACTTGTGTTATCGTCTATCTGTACAGGATCGATCGTATTTCCACCGTGCACTTCAAACGTAACCGTGTGTTGGATAATTGACCACTTCGCATATAGTGTAAGGTGATCCGTGAGTTTATCTGTCTGGAAGTTCCAATTGATTGTCAGCAAAGGATCGACATACCACCCGCTAAATGTATAACCGAGCTTAGTTGGATCAACAGGTTTAGCAATGATCGTGTTATAGTCTCCAATTAATTCACTAACTGTGCTCCCACCATTTGTTTGAAACGTAACGGTGTACTGATTTGGAATCCACTTCGCATAGAGAGTGGTGTCCTTTGTCACATGATCACTCGTAAAATTCCAACCCTCGTTAAACAAAGGGTCCGTATACCAGCCACCAAATGTATAGCCTGTTTTCGTAGGTGGAGTGGGAGGATCGATTAGATCGTTAAATTCAAACGTTGCGGCCGCTATCATGCTGCCTCCATTGGAATCAAAGGAAACTGTATAGGTATCAATGATCCACTTCGCATGTAAAACGATATCACTGAGTACTCGGTCAGTCGCGAAGTTCCACGGAACAGTAAGCTGTGAATCCTGAAACCACCCGCCCAATTGATAACCTGTTTTCGTAGGTGGAGAAGGAGAGGAAATGGTGGCGTTGTAATCGGCTATGACCGGAGAAAGAGAAGTCCCACCATTTGTGTTAAAGGATACGGTGTGTTGCTGAATCGTATATTGAGCGATAATTTCTAAATTTGATGCCACATTTGAAAAGCTATGACTCCACCCTGAAAAGTCGTATCCTTCCCGCACCGGAGTAGTAGGAGCACTGGTACCACTACCAAAGTCAACGGTGTCTGTCTTTAAGATTCGACCATCCCAATCTTTAAATGTTACGGTGTACGTATTGATTTTCCATTTGGCATAGAGTACAACGTTTGAGGACCCTACTACGAACGAAGATCCTTCCGGATAAAAGTCGCCATTCCCATTCATTTGCGTAGTCCATCCTTCAAAGGTATAGCCTGTTCTAGCAAGACCCCCTGTGTTGGTTGCTACTGAGGCGCTATCTCCTTGTTCATAAGCATGACCATCTACGGGAACCGTTCCCCCTGTACTTCCATTTCCATCGTACGATAAGGTATAGGTAGAAGGCGGATTTTGTGTAAAGGTGAGAATGGTGTCAGTGCTTGGAGGGATATCATTCGTGTTATCCGCTGCTACACGGACGTACACGGTATGATTACCTGACAAGTCCGGCGCATTATTGCCGTTGTATTTTACATAGCTTCCATTATCGACTTTAAATTCCATTGTCGAATTGAGACCAATGATCACGTTATTCGTATCATCAGCGGTTACAGTTGGGGCTACTGGTACGGTTGGTGGAGGATTAGGGGACGCTTCGCGAATGCTAAAACTTAATAAGTTAAATACGTCTAATAAAACGCCAGAAGGCTTAGTAAAATAAATTCGAAATGAATCGATTGGTCTTGCTGAGTTAGGTGATATAGTCGGATAGTTCGGATTGACCGTATGATCTGGGTCCGTATAAGGAGTAGTGGAAAAAACCTCTTCATTCCCCGCATATCCCTTCACAACAACGTTTTGAAAATACTCTTCGTAGGCGTCATCATAAGCAAATTCACCGTAATCAAGTGAACTTAACTTAAAACTCCCTAAACTCGATGCTGCTTTAATTTCAATATATACATCAGATAGAACATTCGACGGACCGTTTATCGTACTGTTTGACGCGTAAATATAAGCGCCAAAATCATCCGCATTTACAATAGCACCCGGATCTCCAGGGACATGTGCTGTAATGGTAAAAAAACCATCTGGACTTGTTGGAACCCCATTTTGCTTTGAATAACCAGAGAAAGTTTGAACCCCATCAGGTAATCCTGCCGCATGAATGGAAGCATAACCAGCAAATGAAGGAAAGCACAATAAAAAGCATACAAACAGAAGCGTCCATTTGTTAGCCATCACTCTCAAACACGTTTCCTCCTTTCTAATCATGTTGAATACAAATTTAATATATGTAGGCGAAAGAACGAGGGAACAAAGAACTAGCATATTTTCTTGAAAAATATTTTAAATGCGAATTTTATTACTTATACACTAATAAATTATAAAGTATTTGCAGTTCGAAAGAATTAATTTAGATCAAGGAGGTATTTAAATAAACGTTGATTCATATTGTTGAAGCTTGTATAAAAGACCAAGATTTTCTTAGAGAGGTATATATAAAATCGCGAGAAGAAGAAGTGAACGGATGGGGCTTAGAAAAAGACGAGGGACGGAAGCTCTTATCTGGTCAAGCAAATGCTCAGATCGCTTCTTATATAAACCAATTCCCTCATGCAGAGTATCAAGTTATCTACATGGAAAGTAAAGCAGTAGGACGAATAATCATGAATCAAACTGATAACGAAATAAGGTTAGTAGATCTTTCTATTTTGCCTTCATTTCAGCGTAGAGGAATTGGTACTACGGTTATCAGCCTTTTACAAAAAAGAGCGAAGGCTCTCAGAGTGCCTCTAAGACTAAGCGTTTTAATTACAAATCCGGCTCAGAGGTTATATAAGAGCTTCGGATTCAGTCGTGTGGGAGGAAATGAATTATATGATTATTTGGAATGGGAGATCTTTTAATTCATAAGAGGTGAAAAAATGAGTGAGGCTTATTTAGGAGAAATTCGGATGTTTGCAGGGAATTTTGCACCAAGAGGCTGGGCTTTATGTAATGGGCAGCTAGTGAGTATAGCTGATAATGAGGCACTATTTGCCTTGATTGGTACAACCTACGGCGGAGATGGACAGAATACTTTTGCTTTGCCCGACATGAGAGGACGGTTACCAATCCACCCTTCAAGTAGTATTTCATTTGGGCAAAAAGGAGGGGAAGAATTAGTAATGCTTAATCCAAGTCACCTTCCAACACATACACATAGCGTAAACGCATCGAGCAATTCGGCTAGTATGAACATGCCAAATAATGTTGTATGGGGAGGTGGAACTCAAAAAATCTATAACACGTTAGCATCAGGAACAACCGCACCAATGAATTCAATAGCAATATCAAGCGTGGGAGGAAATCAGCACCATGACAATATGATGCCGTCCCTGACTATTTCTTTTATCATCTCTATGGAAGGATATTTTCCACCTCAACCGTAAGAGTGATAGATGAATAAAGGAGGAATAAAAATGTCTGAGCCATTTTTGGGAGAAGTCCGTTTATTTTCGATTACTTATGTACCAAGAGGTTGGGTAGCTTGTGAAGGTCAGCTCCTTCCTATTAATGCTAACCAAGCATTGTTTTCATTGCTTGCTACTACATATGGAGGAGATGGACGAACCACCTTTGCGCTTCCAGATTATCGAGGAAGGGCTCCAATCGGTACAAGTAGTACTATTCCGTTGGGCACATCTCAAGGAGAAAGTACTCATGCGCTAACTATAAATGAAATGCCTACGCATACACACCAAGTCAGTGCTTCTAGTAAGACAGCCGATCAATTATTTCCCACTAATAATGTATGGGCAACCTCTGACAATGTATATGAACCTATTGGCACGGTGGTTCAAATGAATACGAATGCTATATCCCAAACAGGCTCTAGTCAGGCTCATTCTAATATGCAGCCCTATATCGCCTTGAGATTTTGCATTGCTATACAAGGAATTTATCCTTCAAGAAATTAGAAAGGGGCATTTAAATGGCAGAGGCTTATATTGGAGAAATTCGTATATTTTCAGGTAATTATGCACCTTATGGGTGGGCATTGTGTAATGGCCAACTTATGTCAATTAGTCAAAATGTAGCTTTGTTTTCTATTTTAGGTGTTCAGTACGGAGGGGACGGAAAAACAAATTTCGCTCTTCCTAACCTTATGGGAGCTTCCCCTATACATCAAGGTGCGGGTCCTAACCTTACCAATAGAACGGTAGGAGAAACAGTAGGATCGGAGGCAGTAACGCTTACTATAACCGAAATTCCGGCTCATAACCATCTTGCAAACGGCGTTCAGAGTCTAGGTGATACTACGTCTCCCACTAACAATTATTGGGCAGCAGGCGCTCCTGCAAGGCGAGGAGATCCTAACAAGTTAATGTACAGTGCTGGGGCTCAAGATGTATTTATGGCGCCATTAGCTTTGAATGTATCTGGAGGCAATCAACCACATAATAATAGACAACCTTTTTTAGCACAGACATTTATTATTTGCCTGCAAGGGGAATTTCCATCGCGAGCATAGATCATTACGAAAATACGTTATCGCCACTACTATTTACAAATAAGGTAGCGTATAAAAAATCCGAACAGAGAGAAGCAGTTATTTTAAAAGCTCTCTACTAGTTCGGATTTTTGATTTTTTACAGCACTAGTAACCTTTCTTGTTTTATGAAGAGCAGGTTATATTTAAACAGAACGTTGCGATTCGAGCGTAAAATCCACACGTTTAACCGCCTCATGCAATAAAAGCTCTATGTTGTTCAAATATATTACCCTTTTATTCCAGTCATTTCTTTTTTATAATATGAAGTAACAACTTCGGTTAGAGAGGAGGGGGAAAGATGAGTTTACAATACAAACGAGGAGAGCCTTTTCGTTATGAATTTAAGAAGCCACTGAATTGCACATTCGGGATTATTTCCGTTGGCAGCAAGGTGATTGATAGTAAGCGAGCTCTTGGTCAAGTTCTTGATATTAGTACAGGAGGAGCAAAATTCCAAAGTGATCTCGCTCTGCCCCTACAAAGTGATGCGATTCAGATCCGTTTAACATTTCAACTCACGGGGGCCCCTCTAGAAATAGAAGGTAAGCTGCTTTGGCAAAAGCAATACGGAGCGGTGTACCAATATGGGCTGGATTTTCGGGATGAACAGATTGCCAAACGAATCTTAACGGAGTTAAAAAGCTATGCTAAACTAGAAAGAGAACAGCAAGAATAGAAAGGAACCAACATGATTTCATTTGAACCTATTACAGAAGAAACGCTTTACATCGCCGACGAAATTGTGCGGTCTAATCACTTATATAATGCATTAGAAAATGGTCGACAAACACGAACAGCTAAGGAATTGAAAACAGCCTATTTACCTTCATCTACGAAAAGCTTGTTCGTGAAAGCCGATGACACGTACGTTGGAATTCTTGATTATATGGAGAAAAATCCAAACGACGGTCAATTTTGGATCGGCGCTTTACTTATTCATGAGGCTTACCACGGATACAGCTTTGGAACACAAGCTTATCTAGCATTTGAAGCAGAACTCCCAGACACGCTGCCAGCCATCCGACTAGGGGTATTAAAGTCGAATCCGCGAGCGAAGGTTTTTTGGGAACGCCTTGGTTTTCATACATATGCAGAGTCAAATGTAAACGGCGCCTTGGTTGACTGCATGGAGAAAGTATTACGAAACGAAGAATAAACGAATGGTTTATTCTTTTTTGTTTGCACACACTTTTTGAAAAAACGCTTGATATTATACCCTAAGGGGTATAATATAAGGGATAGAAATGAAAGAAAGTACTAACAGAAGGAGGAGCTACAATGTTCGGGTGGCTATTTGGATCCACATACAATAAAATTTCGACAATGAAATTAAAGCAGACGTATTTAAAGGATAAAAAGGACAAATTCTTTTTAGACGTTCGTACACCAGCAGAGTTTAAAGAACGTTCCATTTCAGGATTTAAAAATGTTTCCCTTCAAACATTGTCTGGGAAGTTATCTCAAATTCCAAAAGACAAGGAAATCGTTATTATTTGTCAAAGTGGCGGAAGAAGCGCCATGGCTTGCCGTATGCTAAAAAAAGCTGGCTATGATCACGTAACGAATGTTAAAGGTGGAATGAGCGCTTGGCGTTAATCATGAGTTTAAACTAATATTGCTCTTTTATATACCTATAGAGGTATACGAGATTATAAAGGATTTACAGCATCCATCAAGAACTAGTAACAAATATGTCTAACAGATAGGAGAGGAGCTTATGACAGTCTACACCATCACGATGCTTTTTGTATTAGGCTTTCTTGGAGCATTCATCTCAGGACTAGTAGGGGTCGGCGGCGCCATTATAAATTACCCACTGCTATTATATGTGCCACCGTTAATTGGGATCGCTTCTTTTGGGGCACATGAGATTACAGGTATTGTCGCGGCACAGGTGTTTTTTTCTACCCTTGCAGGTGTTTTGGCGTATAGGAAAGGTGGATACCTAAATAAAAAGCTCATTATTTCGATGGGGGGAAGCGTGCTTGTCGGAAGCGTAATCGGGAGCTTTGGCTCAAACGGTTTTTCAGAGCATACGATTAATGTTATTTACGGTGTACTCGCTCTATTAGCAGTCTTTATGATGTTTTTACCTAAAAAGCAAGTTGAAGGTCAGGGAGAGGTAACGTTCAATATAACCCTAGCAGGTATTTTAGCGTTTGTGGTAGGAGTAGCAGCAGGAGTTGTAGGAGCAGGTGGATCATTCTTACTCGTTCCGATTATGCTAGTCGTGTTAAAAATTCCGACTCGAATTACGATTGCTTCTTCATTAGCCATCACCTTCATTTCCTCTATTGGATCTGTTTCAGGAAAACTAGTGACTCACCAAATACCTTGGCAGCCGACGCTTGTTATTGTAATTGCAAGCTTAATTGCAGCACCGATAGGAGCGAAGCTAGCGCAAAAAATGAATACACGCATGTTACAAAATATATTGGCGATTTTAATTATGATCACAGCTATTAAAATATGGCTCGATGTCCTTGGCATTTGATTTTAGTCGACAATACATTGAAACGAAAATAAAAAGGAGGACATCCCTCTTTTTTGTTTTCAGCCACTATTTGCGTATGAGACATGCACAAGACACAAGACATTCTTCATTTGCATAGTAAAATATATGTGGTTGACAAAATACCTATAGGGGTATAAAATCAACGTATACCAAATGATGATAGATCTTTTGGCTACACAGAAAAAATGCTTTTCAGAACGGAGGATGTATTTGGACTACAATGCACAGGTTAAAAACCGCGTGAAACGCATGGAAGGTCAGCTTCGTGGCATTTTAAAAATGATGGAAGAAGAAAAGGAGTGTAAAGACGTTATTACACAATTAGCATCCGTTCGCTCGGGCATGGATCGAACAATTGGGGTAATTGTCAGTTCCAATCTAGTTGATTGTGTGAAGGCGGCTGATCAAGAAGGCCAGCAAGCCGATGAACTTATTAAAGAAGCCGTCAATTTATTAGTAAAAAGCAGATAAACATCAGGATTGACATAAAAAATTTTGTTTTCTAATATACCCCTTATGGTAATTGAAATAAATACAAATGATAGATGGAGGAATTATAAATGAATGTAAATAAAGTATTAGATGCAAAAGGGTTAGCATGTCCAATGCCAATCGTAAAAACAAAGAAAGCAATGAATGAGTTAGAGTCTGGTCAAGTACTAGAAATTCATGCAACAGATAAAGGCGCAAAAAATGACCTCGCAGCTTGGACGAAATCAGGTGGTCATGAACTTGTACAACATAAAGAAGAGCAAGATGTATTAAAATTTTGGATTAAAAAAGGCTGACACTAACTTACTTTTAACTTCTTATATACCCCATTAGGTATATAAGGGAAGGAGAATAAAATGGAGCAAAAAAAACGAACGACCATCGTATTATTCAGCGGTGATTATGATAAAGCAATGGCTGCTTACATTATTGCAAACGGGGCAGCAGCTTATGATCATGAAGTCACGATTTTTCATACATTTTGGGGGTTAAACGCACTACGTAAAGATACGAATATACCTGTCAAAAAGAGCTTTTTGGAAAAGATGTTTGGTGGCATGATGCCTCGAGGCGCAGACAAAATGGGCCTTTCTAAAATGAACTTTGGTGGATTTGGTCCTAAAATGATTAAAAAAGTCATGAAAAAGCACAATGCAATGCCTCTGCCAGACCTTATTGAACTTGCGCAGGAACAAGATGTGAAGCTTGTTGCGTGTACAATGACGATGGACTTATTAGGTCTTCAAAAAGAAGAACTGCTAGAAGAGATTGAATATGCAGGAGTTGCAGCTTATTTAGGAGACGCAGAAGACGGAAACGTAAACTTATTTATCTAAGGAGAAGAAGCGATATGAAACGCATAACAGCAAAGGGTTTAGAAGAAAAATTGAACAAAGAAGCTAATCTAAACATTATTGATGTACGCGAAACAGATGAAGTAGCAGAAGGGAAAATCCCTGGTGCGGTAAATATCCCTCTCGGATTAATTGAATTTCGTATGAGTGAATTAGATAAAAACAAACCTTACATTATGGTATGCCGATCAGGTGGAAGAAGCGGTAGAGCGGCTCAATTCCTTAAATCACATGGTTATGATGTAACGAACATGGACGGCGGAATGCTAGCATGGGAAGGAAAGACTGTTTAAAATTTTTACACTAAAATATACCCTGATAGGTATTAAGAGGAGCGTTTATAATGGAAAACATTCAAGCTAATGTATTACTAGACGCAAAAGGACTTGCATGTCCAATGCCAATCGTAAAAACGAAAAAAGCAATGAAAGACCTTGAGGCAGGTCAAGTGCTTGAAATTCAAGCAACAGACAAGGGATCAAAAGCGGACCTTAGAGCGTGGGCGGAAAGCACAGGCCATCAATACCTAGGAACAATTGAAGAGGATGATGTATTAAAACACTTTGTGCGAAAAGCATCAGGCGAAGAAACCGCTGAAAAAAATCATCCAAACGTATTATCAAACGAACAGCTGAAGCAAAAATTAGCGGAGGATGTAGTAGTTTTAGATGTACGTGAATCAGCAGAATATGCATTTAATCACATTCCAAACGCTGTCTCTATTCCACTTGGAGAATTAGAAAACCGATTAAATGAGCTTCCAAAGAAAAAAGAAATGTTGGTCGTATGCCGCACAGGTAGCCGCAGTGATCTTGCTTCTCAAATGTTAGCCAAAAACGGCTTTGAAAACGTATGGAATGTTGTTCCTGGAATGAGTGAGTGGTCAGGAGTAACAGATAGTAACGTAAAATAAGGGATTCGCATGACGGCAGTGACGGTCTGCACCGGTGCAAAAGATGCAGACACAACGCTAACATTCTAAATTTTTTTAATTTAAAATATACGTATGGGGGTAATTTGAAATGACCGTAACGATGATGACGTCAAAAGAAGTAACGCAAAAAGTCATGAACAAAGAACATCTTTTCATTTTCGATGTGCGTAACCAAAGTGATTTTAAAGACTGGAAAATCGAAGGCGAAAACTTCTCTTATTTAAATATCCCATATTTTGATCTATTAGACGGTGTAGAAGAAATGTTAGATCAATTACCTAAAGATCAAGAAATCGTGGTGGTTTGTGCAAAAGAAGGTTCCTCTGTGATGGTGGCAGAGATGCTTTCTGAAGCAGGCCTTAACGTATCATACCTACAAGGCGGTATGAAAGCATGGAGCGAATACCTACAGCCTGTAAAAGTGAGTGACTTAAAAGACGGGGGAGAGCTTTATCAATTTGTTCGTATCGGCAAAGGCTGCTTATCTTATATGGTCGTTTCAAACGGAGAAGCGGCGTTAATTGATGCAACAAGAATGACAGATGTGTATCTAGATTTCGCCAAAAATATGAATGTGACGATTACACACATATTTGATACGCATTTACACGCTGACCATATTTCAGGAGGCCGAAAAATCGCTAAAGCAACAAATGCAACATATTGGCTACCACCGAAAGATGCAGAAGAGGTTACGTTTAAATACGAAGCGTTAGAAGACGGAAAGAATGTACAAATCGGCAACACACAAATTGATATTCAAGCGCTCTATACACCTGGTCATACAATAGGGTCTACATCATTTATCGTAGATGATTCTTTCTTACTATCAGGTGATATTTTATTCATTGATTCAATTGGACGTCCTGACCTTGCTGGAATGGCAGAAGACTGGGTAGGAGACCTACGTGAAAGCTTGTACAAACGCTATAAAGAATTATCAGATGAATTAGTTGTATTACCAGCTCACTTCATGATCATTGATGAATTGAATGACGATGGGACGGTTGCGGCGAAGCTGGGCGATTTATTTGCTCATAACCACGGTCTGCAAATTGAGGATAAGGCGGAATTCCGTGCGCTTGTAACGGAAAACTTACCTCCTCAACCGAATGCATATCAAAATATTCGAAAAACAAATATGGGGCAAATCACACCAAATGAAGAAGAGCAGCGCGAGATGGAAATTGGTCCAAATCGCTGTGCCGTGAGATAATGATAAAAGCGAACGCGCTCCGCGTTTGCTTTTATTTTTATTTTATTTGACAAAATCAACTATTGGTAATATCATGTAATTAAAGGTGATGAAAATGAATAAACAGGAAAAAATGGAAGTCCGTGAATTGCTTCAGCAGCTTGTTCGTGACTTCGGGTTGCTTCAAAAGGGTGGATCAGATTGCTGCGGTATTACGGTGACACAAAGTCACGTTGTATATGAATTAGATAAAACGCCAAACATCTCGCTGCAAACATTAGCGAGTAAACTCATGATGGATACTGGTATGCTGAGTAAGCAAGTAAATAAATTAGTAGAAGAAAATCTCTTATCAAGAATTCCAGATCCAAATGATCGCCGCTACGTGTTGCTTTCTTTGACAGATAGTGGAAAAGAAAAAGCCGATGAAATTTCAGGACAAATGCTTGAGTATATGGACAATATTATGAACTATATTGAATCCGAAAAGCAGAAGCAAGTCGTTGAAAGCTTAGATCTTTTACTCTCAGCAATGCGCAAAAATGATGGAAAAGGAAGCTGTGCCACGAGGTAACGTGGCATACTTTTAGGATATATATTTGACAAAGTCAATTAATGATAAACTCAAACAAAAAGGGGCATGAAAATGGAAAAACGATGTTGTCAAATAAACAATGAGTCAAGAACGAGTCATGTAAAAGAAAAACAAGATCTACCCGTCGTTATTATCGGTGCTGGACCGGTTGGGTTAGCTGCTGCTGCTCACTTAAGTCGTTATAATCAATCATTCCTTTTAGTAGAAGCTGGTGAGGAAGTAGGAGCAAATATTAAAACGTGGGGACACATCCGCTTATTTTCTCCTTGGCGTTATAACATTGATAAAGCTGCTTGGCGTCTTTTAGATGAAGAAGGGTGGGGAGAGCCTCATTTAGATTCGCTTCCAACTGGTCATGAAATCATCACACGATATCTCCATCCTCTTTCTGAAACGGAGGCAATAAAACCTCATCTCCTGTTGAATACAAAAGTAGTATCCATAAGTCGTGACAGCCAGGATAAGATGAAAACAGCTGATCGTGAACAGCGTCCGTTTGTTGTGTATGTGGAACAAGAAGGAGAAATGAACGTTCTTCATGCACGAGCGGTAATTGATGCAACGGGAACGTGGGGAAATCCTAATCCCGCTAATTCTGATGGCGTATGGTTATCAGGCGAACAAAACATTTTGAACAGTGTGTTTTATGGAATGCCTGACATACTCGGACAGGAAAAGATGAGGTATACGAATAAACGTATAGCGGTAATAGGAAGTGGTCATTCCGCCATCAATGCGTTACTAGAATTAGCCGAACAAAAAGAGCTGTATCCAGAAACATCCATTACATGGTTAATTCGAAAAACACGAGTTGAAGACACTTATGGAGGCGAAGAAAAAGATGCACTTGCTGCAAGAGGAGAATTAGGAATACGTATCCATCGTCTGGTTGATCATGGCATCATTGAGGTTAAAACAGATTTTAAAATTCAACAGATGAATCAAATGGAAGATGGAAAGGTGGAAATTAAAGGTCTTTATCAAGGAAATACAACCGTGTTGCCTGTATTTGATGAAGTCATTGTAAACACAGGCAACCGACCAGACCTTTCTCTTTTGAGAGAACTGAGAACGCAAATTGATTCAGCTACGGAAAGTGTTGGCGCGTTGGCTCCCCTTATTGATCCGAATATTCATAGCTGTGGAACAGTAAGACCACATGGAGAAAAAGAGCTGAGACAGCCTGAAAAGAACTTCTATATTGTTGGAGCGAAGAGTTACGGAAGAGCACCTACTTTTTTAATGGCTACAGGATATGAGCAGGTTCGTTCAGTAGTCGCTTACCTTGCTGGAGATCTAGAAGCAGCAGAAAAGGTTGAGCTAGATCTTCCTGAAACGGGTGTTTGCAGTATTAACCTTGTTCGAGAGTCATCATGCGGTACAAATTCTGGATGTAACTAATAAGAAGAGGAGCGGTTCGTTATGACGATCAATCACGCAGGAATTTTGAAAAAAGAATATTTCACTTCCTATTTAACACTCATCATGAATGCTCACGGATGTGAAATTGACGCCGCAAAGCAATATACGTTAAATCGCCTATTTGGCGGAGACATTACGAGCATGGGAGAAAGCACCTATCAAAACTTCTTATTGGCCGTCGCGGATTTTCAGCATCTCTGTTGTGAAGGGAGCGAATGAGTGCGAATAATGGGGAGAGAAAAATCTTACTGATCTCATGGATAACGGGATTATCTCTCCTTGGTGATTCGATGTTATACATTATCCTTCCGATTTACTGGAGAGATGCAGGACTTGAAAGTATTTGGCAAGTAGGGATACTGCTTTCCATTAATCGCTTTGTCCGGCTCCCTGTAAATCCAATTGTGGGCTGGATTTACGGAAGAATATCACTTAGAACAGGCCTTCTATTTGCAGTTTGTTTAGCGGGTATTACAACGATTGGATATGGTTTTGCGAATAGCATGGGTGTATGGGTGTTGTTAAGGGGAATGTGGGGAATCGCTTGGTCATTCTTTCGAATTGGTGGGCTATCAGCAGTTGTGTTGTATTCTCCAACGTCCTCTCGTGGAAAACTGATGGGGAGATATAATGGTATTTATCGAATCGGCAACTTAATCGGAATGCTAGGTGGTGGGTTGCTAGTCCCCATATTTGGGATTACTTCTATCTCCATTGGTTTTGGAGTCATTTCGCTTCTAGGATTACCCATTTTATTAAGCGAGTTATTCATTACTGAAAAAATTCAGGCCAGGAAAACCAATCATAGGTTGTCTGAAAAAGAGGGCTTTCATGCTCAACAACTCAGCATCATAATCAGTGGATTTTTTATCACGCTTCTCATTCAAGGCATTTTTATTTCCACATTCAGTCAGCTCATTCAATCTCAGTATGGAGCCACTTTTTCTCTGTTTGGTTGGATAATCAGCGCCAGTCTCTTTTCGGGAGGTCTTCAAGCGTTGCGATGGGGATGGGAACCATTTTTGGGAAGTTTGGTTGGATCATGGTCAGATGGTCGTTATGGAAGAATGCCTCTCTATATTGGGAGTTTAGTGGGAATGGGAGCGGTATTCAGTATTGTCGCTCATTCATTTCCGCTGTATATATGGAGCGGGTTTGCTGTCTTAATCATGATTGGTTCAACGTTTGTTATTACTCTGACAGATGCAGTGGCCGCTGACTCTTCAAAAACAAATCGTGCTGTACTACCTTTCCTTACTATCTATTCAATGGCTCAGGATATCGGAGCAGCGTGCGGTCCGTTTATTAGCTATTTGCTTCTAACCGCAGAAAACGGTTTTTACTATTTATACACTGGGGGCAGTATCGCACTTCTTCTACTATCATTGCTTTGGATCCATCATTATATATCAAGCAGTCATGAACCAGATCGAGTACGAAGAAATAAAAGAAGCAGGTGGAAAAATACGTTCTAACAAAACGTATTTTTTCTATTGAATATATAAGTATATAGTTATATAATGATTATTGCATAAAAGGGGTGGATAAAATGAGTACGAAAAACGTGATTGAAGTTGAAAAAGCGGCTCAAGTGTTAAAGCTACTAGGGGATAAGACACGGTTGTCGATGATGAAGCTTTTAGAAAATAATGAATGCTGTGTATGTGAGCTTGTGGAAATTTATAAAATGAGTCAGCCTGCTATTAGTCAGCATCTCAGAAAACTAAAAGACATTGAGTTGGTCCGTGAACAGCGAAAAGGGCAGTGGATTTTTTATTCATTAAATAAAGACAGCGCCTATTATGAATTTGTCGCTGAATTACTAAGTGTGCTGCCAACTCAAGATGAACGGTTAGAAGAATTAGAAAAACAGGGGCTACGAATTAGTTGCTGTTAGTAGGAGGTTTCAAGATTGGTTTCCATTATACTCGCATCATGTATCTTTTTACTGACGCTGATCTTCGTCATTTGGCAACCTAAAAATTTATCCATCGGGTGGTCAGCTTGCGGAGGAGCAGTTCTAGCGCTTCTTGCGGGCGTAGTCGATTTTACAGATGTTTGGGATGTCACTCAGATTGTGTGGAATGCGACATTAACGTTTATCGCTGTCATTATTATTTCATTAATTTTAGATGAAATTGGCTTTTTCGAGTGGGCGGCTTTACATATGGCGAAGGCTGCAAAGGGAAACGGTGTGCGCATGTTTGTGTACGTAGCTTTTTTAGGGGCAATCGTTGCCGCGTTCTTTGCGAATGATGGGGCAGCCCTTATTTTAACTCCCATTGTACTCGCGATGGTTCGTGCCTTGAAGTTTGATGAGAAAATGGTGTTTCCGTTCATCATTGCAAGTGGGTTTATTGCCGATACAACGTCACTACCACTTGCCGTCAGTAACCTGGTCAACATCGTATCAGCCGATTTTTTCGGCATTCACTTTGCCGAATATGCGTCTCGCATGATTATTCCGAACTTCTTTTCACTATTTGCTAGTATTCTCGTTCTGTATTTGTATTTCCGGAAAAGCATTCCGAAGAAGTATGAGCTAGCGGATTTAAAACAGCCAGTCCACGCGATTAAAGATCAAAAGATGTTTCGTCTTTCATGGATAGTCCTTGCCATTTTAGTAATTGGCTATTTCGCTGGGGAAGCTATTCATGTACCTGTTTCAATTATTGCGCTAATCGTTGCTTTTTTCTTTTTAATTATGGCGCGGAAAAGTGCAGTGGTGGAGACGGCAAAGGTCGTAAAGGGTGCACCTTGGCCCATCGTGTTTTTCTCGATTGGAATGTATGTGGTCGTATACGGACTAAAAAATGTGGGGCTAACAGAAGTATTGTCAGATGTTATTCAAGCGATTGCTGATAAAGGATTGTTTGCCGGAACCATAGGCATGGGCTTCATTGCGGCGATTCTCTCATCAATCATGAACAATATGCCAACCGTTATGATCGATGCATTAGCCATCCACGCGACAGATACGACAGATCTCATGAGAGAAGCACTCGTTTACGCAAACGTCATCGGTTCTGATCTCGGGCCAAAGATTACACCAATTGGCTCTCTAGCTACATTGCTTTGGCTTCACGTATTATCAACAAAAGGCGTGAAAATATCATGGGGAACGTATTTTAAAACGGGCATTATTTTAACCATTCCAACGCTATTTATTACGTTAGTTGGGCTATATGTATGGCTACTACTACTTTCATAACACATCATAAAGGAGATTTTACACATGTCTAAAAAAACGATTTATTTCTTATGTACAGGAAACTCATGCCGAAGCCAAATGGCTGAAGGATGGGCGAAAAAGTATTTGAATAGCGCTGAATGGAACGTTTACAGCGCCGGAATTGAAGCTCACGGTCTGAACCCAAATGCCGTAAAAGCAATGAAAGAAGTGGGCATTGATATTACAAATCAAACGTCTGATATTATTGATCCTGAAATTCTAAACAATGCAGACTTAGTCGTTACGCTATGCGGAGACGCAGCAGATAAATGTCCAATGACACCTCCTCATGTAAAACGCGAGCACTGGGGCTTTGATGACCCAGCAAAAGCACAAGGAACGGAAGAAGAAAAATGGGCGTTCTTTCAACGCGTGCGTGACGAAATTGGTGAACGTATTCAACGTTTTGCTGAAACAGGAAAGTAAACAGCGAAAAGAGCAAGAAGCATCTGCTTCTTGCTCTTTTTTTATTTATAAAAAGGGAAATAATGTATAATTAAAGGGATCCTTGTTGAAAAGAAAGGAGAAAAGATGAGAAAGTTACTCGTTTTAGCCGCAACAAGCTTATTACTCGGTTTAACCGCTTGTACAGAAACAACAAGCACCATAAAAAAAGAAAAGGAAGAGGAACAGAACCAAACGGAGGTCGAAAAAAGCACTTTTCCATCGATGGAAGAGGTTTCACCCTTTCGAGATGTTCAAAGCAAATTATATGGTTTTTGGGCAACGGGGGATCAATATATTATTTTTCACGGAAATAACAAAGGTGACATGATGGCTAGCAAACATGAGCCAGACCCGTCGAATCCTAAGGAAACCAAAAGCTTGCAGATTGCCGAGTTTTACTTGTTGAAGCAAGGGGAAACAAAATTTGACTACATTGCAAAACTGTATCCACCAGCAAATATCGAGTTTCCGATCACCTTTAGTAAGGATTATAAACAGGTCACGGTACAATTTCCTTCAAAAAAGCCCGTTACATACTTAATGACGGAGGAATCTCCTAAAGAATACTTTTCAAAATGAAACATTTAAAAAAGAGATCAAAGAATGACCTCTTTTTTAAAGTATTTAGTTAACCCACTCAACGACATCATCAACGTGCTGTCTAGATTTTGGGCGAAGGGGATCTTCTGCTCGGTAGCCAAATGCAGCCATCACCGAAATACCGAAGTTTTCACGGTCTAAAATACCGGCTTCGGATAAAATGTCAGATGCTTTTTCATAATTTAAGCCTTCGATTGGGCAAGAGTCTATGCCAATGAGAGCAGCGGCTGTCATCATATTGCCGAGCGCAATGTAAGTTTGCTTACTAGCCCAGTCGAATAGGGCACGTTCGCTTTCATATATGTTGATAGACGTATCCTGGAATTTCGTGTATGCTTCCGTCATACTCGCAAGCATGTCATCAGGAATCTCTTTCACGTTTTTTAGCAGATTTTGCACATAGTCAGACTGCGGTGTTGCGTTTTTGCGGGCGAAGATTAACACAATATGGCTTGCAGTCGGCAGTTGACCTTTAGCACCTGTACTAATTTCTTTTAACTTTTCTCGCATTTCACGGTTTTGAATGACGACAAATTTCCACGGTTCAAAGCCGAGGGAACTAGGAGACAGGCGTCCAGCTTCTAAAATAAATGAAAAGTCTTCTTTTGAGATTTTTCGTTCCGCATTAAACGTTTTCGTCGCGTGGCGAAACTGAAAAGCATCTAATATCTGTTGCTTTGTTAAATCTGTTGTCATATGTAAACCACCTTTGTAAATGTTTTTGATTTTTAACCCCTTATTCGGATCGTTAATAAGGGGATTGTTACTTTATTGTAGTAAAGTGAACAGGGATAGTAAAATAAGATGCTTCATCAATTTCAAATTTTGTTTGAGGAGGAGCAATAATGAAAGCAGATATAGAAGCGCAAATTCAAGCGATTTTTCATGACCGAGAAGTCTATCCAGCGGGAGCATATGAACCTGTGTCTATTACAAATGTGAAATGGAACGGTCAAATGGACAATTTTATCGTGCAGTACAAGCTATCTGAGTCAACCTATACTTTTCATTACGATAATAAAAACCACGATGCTTCTATTCACGCTGATCCAGTTGAGCAACTGAAAGCCGAGGTCGCCTACGTTATACGCATGTGCGAAAGAGGAATTGGAGCGAAGGTTTACCATCCCTGCACAGCGATTACTTTAAGATAGAAACAAAAGTCATTTCTATAGTTATTCCTTAGGCACATGTAGTAAAATGGAAAAGCTTCTCTTTTTACCACTAACTACTATACTGGGGGAACAAAAATGGAGACAAAGGAACTTTTATTGGCGATTACGGAGTTAAAATCAAGTCTCGATCGTCGCTTTGATGCGTTAGAAAAGCATTTGGACAAGCGCTTTGACGAAATTGATGAACAGCTTTACCGCGTGAATAAGAAATTACATAATCATCAGCAAGATGAGTTGGACGAACGAGAAGTTATACCACTGCAAAAGAACATTCAATCACTTCAGATTGAAATGGAGTATGTTGGAAAGCTTGTAGGGGAATGTGATCGCAAGCTTTTTCGCCTCGAAAAACAGATCAGCACGGACACATCTTCCTAAAAACACTTCATTTTTTATTTTAACGCTTTCTCATGATAAGATGGACACACTATAAAAAATTACATCTTGGAGGTAAACAAAATGCCATTAATTCGTTTTGATTTAATTGAAGGTAGAACTGATGAACAGCTAAAAACATTATTAGATACGGCACATGACGCAATGGTAGAAGCGTTTCAAGTACCCCAGCGTGATCGCTACCAAATCGTCACCCAGCATCCCGCAAACCAAATGATCATTCAAGATACAGGACTTGGCTTTGAACGTTCAAAAGACGTTGTGGTGATCAGTGTGACAAGCCGTCCTCGCACGGAAGAACAAAAACAAAATTTCTACAAATTACTGGTTGAAAAGCTCGGTGAAACATGCGGAATTGAGCCAAACGACATTATGATTTCAATTGTATCGAACTCTGATGCCGACTGGAGCTTTGGTATGGGTGAAGCTCAGTTCTTAACGGGGAAATTATAAAACCGGAAAAAGCCTCTTCTTATATAAAAGGAGAGGCTTTTTTATCTTCATATGAAACCTCCATTTAAGCCACTTTTTAACTCCTCCCCAAAAGCATAAATCAATGCTCCTAGTCCAAACTAATGAGGCATGCATATGCTTGCAAATGGATGCTAGGAGGGGTTATGATGGGAAAATTATTGTATATTACGGCGCATCCTCATGATGCGGCATCTTCATATAGTATCGCGGTTGGGGAAGAGTTTATTAAGTCATACAAGCAAGCTCATTCAGGAGATGAGATTGTTCACGTGGATTTATATAAAGAGCACATCCCACATATTGATAACGATGTGTTCAGCGGTTGGGGGAAACTGCAAACGGGCAGTCAATTTACCGACTTATCCGATCATGAGCAACAAAAGGTCGGCCGTTTAGCCGAGCTTGCGGAGCAATTCGTCGGAGCTGATAAGTACGTATTCGTGACGCCAATGTGGAACTTCTCGTTTCCACCGGTTATGAAGGCATACATTGATTCAATCTGTGTGGCAGGGAAAACGTTTAAATACACAGAACAAGGCCCAGTTGGATTGTTAACGGATAAAAAAGCGCTGCACATTCAAGCGCGAGGCGGCATTTATTCGGAAGGTCCAGCAGCAGAAATGGAAATGGGACACCGATACCTCTCCACAATTGCACAGTTTTTAGGAATCCCATCCTTTGACGGCATCTTCATCGAGGGGCATAATCAGTTCCCAGATCGTGCCGAACAAATTAAGCAAGATGCGATTAAAAAGGCTCAAGAAAAAGCAAAAAACTTCTAAATAAAAACAGCTCACGTCGATTGGCGTGAGCTGTTTTGCAATGAGTTGACCTATTAACGATTACCTGCGTAGTTAAAGATTGGATCACGTAGTTCGAAATCATATGTTTCTGCATTAACGATTCCCACAATTTTATCTCCATCATATAAGTCAAGAAGGAAAGAAGCCATTTCTTTTGCTGTATGATACTTTGGAAGATTGCCTTCGTAATCAAACCCTTCTGATCCACGTGCACGATCAGCAAACTCTGTTTCTGTTGCAGCTGGTGCTAACACTTTTGCCTGCATTTTTGCATTTTTTCCTTTTAATTCTTGTGCAACACCTTCAGTAAAGGCACTTACATAGAACTTTGTTGCGCAGTATGTTACTGCTTCCGGAACGATGTTGTATCCACCCACAGATGAGATGTTCATTAGCTGTGTTCCTTCTGTGTTTGCATAGTCACGTACGTAAAGAGAAGATAAAATAGTGAGAGCTTCAATATTAAGGTGAAGCATTTTTCCAATTTTACCTAAGTCCTGCTCACCAACAGATGCAAAGTTTCCGAACCCTGCATTGTTTACCCATGTTTCAATATCATATTTTTTCATGTCTTCATAAAGTTTGTGAGCATTTTCAGGCGTTGCTAAATCTGCTGTATGAACGATGACTTCTACATCGCTGTTCACATTTTGAACCGCTTCTTTTAATTCCTGAAGCTTGTCCTCACGACGTGCAATTACTACTAAATTTTTCCCGCGCTTTGCAAAAGCAAGAGCTGCTTCATATCCAATTCCTGAGCTAGCACCTGTAATTACTGTGTATTTCATTGTTATTCCTCCTAGAAATGTAATAGTAAATAAGCTATAGTGTGAGTATAATCGTTAGAGTTTACTCTAAGGCAACAATTATTTATTAAATACTTTTAGTCAGATACGGGAGGGTATCTATGTACACTATTAGCCAAGTTGCACAGCACTTAAACATTAGCGCGCACACTTTGCGTTATTACGAAAAGGAACATATCATATCACCAGATCGCAACGAACACGGGGAGCGCTTATATACAGAAGATCATCTAACGTGGCTGAAGTTTGTGATGAAGCTCAAACAAACACAAATGCCCATTGCTAAAATTCGAGCGTATGCGCAACTTTTTTTAGAAGGTGAGCACACGGCATCTTCACGTCTACAGCTTTTAGAAGAACATCGTATATCCATTAAACAACAGATTGAGACACTGCTTGTGACAGAAGAAATGCTGGACCATAAAATTGCCTCTTATAAAGATCTGTTACTGAAAAAAGCTGTTACACCATAAACCTTTTATATTCTAGCAATTAAATGATTATTTTATACAAGCGAGGAGCCGAGGATGAACAACCAATTTTATGATGAATTATTAAATATTAAAACAACGAAAGAACAGCAGGGATTTCACGACTCTTTGCACTATCACCGCTATGAAGCAACGCCGTATCGCGGTCTTGAAAAACTATGCAAAGAGCTTTCTTTTACCGAGTCTGATCACGTGATTGATTTTGGATGTGGGAAGGGACGACTCGGCTTTTATTTATACCATTATCACCGAGCGTTTGTAACCGGCATTGAAATGAGTGACGAATACTATGACGATGCTGTCCAAAATCTTCATCAGTACAAAAAAAAGTATCACCATCGCAATGAAATTCAGTTCAAAAAATGCTTGGCGGAAGAATACGAAATTCAAGAACAGCACAATTGTTTTTATTTTTTTAATCCGTTTTCCATTCAAATCTTCATGCGCGTCATTAATAATATCCTGTCATCGATTGAAAAGGCACCGCGCCCCATTACGCTTATTTTCTATTATCCATCTGATGACTATATTTATTTTTTAAATAACCACGCCGCGTTTCACCTGACAAAAGAAATTCAATTACCAGGTGCCTACGAGCGAAATGAGTATGAACGATTTTTAGTTTATGAGCTGAGCTATTGATTGTTTGGGAGCATGTTCTCTGTTCGAGAGAAACGTTCTGTTCGGGTGTAGCTTATTTATTTACGGAATCCTAAAAGAAAGTCCCCTAAGATCTAGTCTTAAGGGGACTTTCTTTAGTAGCTATATGGATAGGAGGGGTGATATGGATAGTACGGAGTATACGGGTAAGGGGCAACACGTGAATCAAGATAATAAGGTTTTTTCTTAGGTTTGGTTCCACATTCATCAGTAGGGCCAATAACCGTCGTTTGATTTTTCAATGGAGCGAGCGCTTTTCGCAGCTGATCGGGGTCTAGGCAATACGTATGTGCTAACACTTCAATAGGAGTTTTATTCAGAATATCCGACCCAAATACGTATTCAGGATACGGGGTATCAAAAATGGCTAAAAGATGCGTATCATCTTCTGATGCAATTTCCCAATGCCAAAATCCTTGTGGAATATTCGCTACTTGACCAGGAACGAGGGGGATATCGCTCACTTGATTCGTATACGGATTAATTAAAGACACGACCGCTGCTCCTGAAATGCAGTAAACGAGCTCGGAAGCATTTTTGTGGTAATGCGGTTCTACCACCTTCCCCTTGCTCAAATAAATATCAAGTAGTGACGTATTCCCGAGCGTATTGAGCACATCACGTCCTAGTCGATTAATAAAGTTACTGGAATTTCGTGTATTTAATCGATTTTTATTCACATCTGAAAAATACTGTACGTCTTTTCCTGTAAACGTAGTATAAGGGTTTGTCATGATTTCCTCACCTTTCTAGGCACAATGGATGTTGTATGATATTCACGCCTCACATAAAGGTGACAAACGCCTATTTTCAATTGTTTTATTTTTCCATATTGATATAATGAAAACATTAGTATGTATAAGCACACGGTCGATCAGTTATCCCTGCTGCACTGCTTCATGGCATGTTGAACGTGTTCGTTTTGACGGATGGTGTGAAGAATGAAGGAGGGAGCGCCGCAATTGAGTTCATTAAGCTTCTGTTATTGGTGTTGCTGGTAGCTATGGTAGGAGCTGCATATTTCAGAAGGATAAGTCGTTTCGTGATGCTATTTTGTTGTTAAATCCCTTTAACGTCTGTAACATTATCCACAATTAACCGTCTATAATAGAAATATATATAGAAAATGAGGGGTGCCATGTGAAAAAAATTTGCATTTTGTTTATCACATTTATGGCTGTTTTCTTGATGAATGGATGCAACAATCAACCTACAATAAAATCAGAAGAAAAACTAATGATTGAAAAGCTTACGAAAACAGACGGACAATATGAAAAGATTAACGAAATAACGGATAAAAACAAAATCGAAAAGGTCTTAACTATTTTCAAAAAAGCGGAATGGATAAGTGCTAGTGACAAGAGTACCTATCCAAAAATTAAAATGAATGATTACTATGGGCTTTGGGTTATGTCAGACAATGCTTTAAAAGTAAGAATCAATAGCTTGAACCAAAACACCGTTCTTTCAAAAAAGGATTCTAACGAGTTGTATCAACTTATTACAGGTGAAAAGCTTAGTGAGTAAATGTCACTAAGCTTTTTTATGTCAAACAGATAATAGTACTGTTACTGAACGTTCACTTGTTAGGTGAATCTCACCATACAAAGGAATTTGCATCTATTCTTCTATATGCAATCGTGCCCCCTTATGACCGTCATATCCCAATGGTTTCTTCATATATATAGTGAATGATCATCCTGAAGCACTGGAGGGACCCTCAATGTTTGTATATAAAGTTCGGTCTGGTGATACGCTCTTTGCGATTAGTGCGAAATTTAGCTGTCCGATGGATCAACTTCGAATGGTTAACGGTCTAACAACGATTAATATAGTCCCAGGTCAGGCGCTTTTAATACCTCTTTATACATATACAGTCCAGCCTGGAGATACGTGGAGTGGAATCGTTCGTAGCACGTACGTATCAAAAAAACAGCTCCAAAAGGCAAATCCATCGATTAATCCATCAGTCCTATATGTCGGAACGAAAATCAAGATTCCCAGCATTTCCAACTACTTAGCTGCCACGATGTCTTATTATGGCATTCGAAATGAAGAAGCCGATCGAACGCTTATTGCTGATTTTGCGCCATATTCATCAGCAATTGCCATGTTTGAATATCACTTTGCTCCGAATGGGGATATTGTTAATCAGCTCAACGACCGAGTGGCCATTGAAACATCTTGGAAAAATCGCGTCGTTCCACTTGTTACGGTTACAAATTTAAATGACAGCGGATTTAGCGGGGATTTGGCTCATGAAGTATTAAATAACCCGGTTGCCCGAACGAACTTGGTTAATAATATTTTCACCCTTGTAAATAGTCGCGGATACGGAGGAGTCAACATTGATTTTGAACAGGTAAGAGGCGAAGACCGCGATCTCTTCACCGGTTTTTTAGAACAAGTCCGCAAAAAACTAAATGCCTCTAAGTACGTCATGACGATTGCAGTTCCGGCTAAAACGAGCGAAGATATCCCGTGGCTTCAAGGCTATGACTACGGTGGAATTGGAGATGTAGTCAACTATATGTTCATTATGGCCTATGACTGGCACTACGGGGGAAGTGAACCAGGAGCGGTTGCCCCCATTGAGGAAGTTCGAAAAACCATTGAATTTGCGATTGATCGGGTAGAGCGTAAAAAGCTGATTATCGGCATGCCGCTATATGGATATGATTGGGCTCTTCCATACGAACAGGAAGCACCAGCCTCTGCGGTTTCCAATCAAAATGCATTGCTGCGAGCAATGAATAATCAAGCGCGAATTCGTTATTCAAAAGAAGCGCAGGCTCCGTATTTTCGCTACACGGATAAAGACGGAAAGCGTCATGAAGTGTGGTTTGAAGATGTACGAAGCATTAGTGAAAAAGCGAAGCTCGTTCGTGAGTATAACCTCCAATCCATCGGCGTCTGGCAGCTCACCCTCGGCTTTGCCGCAGGCCCGTGGATTTTACGGAAGTTTTTCACAGTACGAAAAGTGTGAACAGGATGGCTATTTTGCTCTCCTGTTTTTTTCGTGTTTATTGATTTGTAAAAATATCATCTATCTAAATGACTATAAAAGAAGATTAATAAAAAGTCATGTGGGTACTTAGATTTATGATGTTATCCTCATTTTTGCATTAATTTATCTATTATAAATAGGTCTCTTAACAATCATATACATATTTATAACAACCTCATTACACAATCGTTCTTCCAAATGGTAATATATAGAAGTTGGAGGTGGTTTCATGTACAAATATTTATCAGCTCTTTGCGCGTTAATAAGTGTTGTTTTATTTTACAGTCATCCGCTGCCTTATTCTAGTTGGATCTCTTTAGCCATCCTTATGGTCGGTATTGTTTTAGGTATAGTGAGTTGTAGAAAAGAACCGAGTTTTTTTGCGAATATGGCACTCACAGCCAATACCTCTTGTTTTTATTGTGTTGCTTTTAGGATTGTTTGTGAGGGTATTTATTTGGAATCGCCCGTAATTGTTTTTGTATGGCTATAAAAATCGTAATTTCCCCCAAAATAAACACTACGAAAAGCTCAGTGAGACAATAGATCCCTGAGCTTTTCGCGCGGCCAAAATACAGGTAACAACAAACCTATATGCCCTCGTATTCTTTAAACGGCTTCTTTTTCTTTTGCAATACCGACGAACAAGACAATGAGACCAACCAAAAACATTACCGGAAAAAGACACCACATAATGAGTGCAGCCCAAGTGTTTCTAACTATAAATGCGTACGTTAGTCCAATTGAAAATGACAGGAAAGGGGCAATCGCAATCATAATTGTAATGCCCCAGATCATATACTTTCCTTTTTTGGACTTTCCTTTACACAAGTACGAAGCAGATAGCAATCCGATTATAACAATTGTTAATGCGACTATAATAGCTGTCAATCGTTTTCCCTCCTTTATCGTGCAAGGTCATTATATGGGATAAAAAACCAATTAATTAATTTATTTTAACATGAAGAACGATCAGAAGTTATTTTTTTCTAAGACAATGTGTATATTTCATTCGATGTAAAAAATAGTTTACTTTTTGTAAAAAAAATATTACATTTAAAATAGAAAAAAATGGATATTATGAAAGGGGAAGAAAATGCTCCAAAATAGTATTGCTATAGGTAGAGCAGAAAAGAAATGGACACAGCAAGATTTAGCAAATGAAATAAACGTCAGCCGGCAGACGATTATCTCCTTAGAGAAAAACAAGTACAATCCATCTTTGGTATTAGCTTTCAAAATTGCTCATTCGCTTGGAAAAGAAATAACCGACGTATTTCAGTATAAGGAGGATGTGGAATCGTGAATATGGCCACAGGGGGATTTTTAACGTTAACTTTGCTGGTGATCATTGCTGAGCTTTACAAAATGACCTTTGAGCGAAACATGGAATCTAAGGATGAAAGAGGACAGCTGTTCATTCTCAAAATTAAGTCTTTATCCTATAGAGTGTTGACCGCTGGTATTGTCATTGGAGTCATATTAGTTGCCGTAGTTGAGGTGATGAATAAAGAATATTTTATTTATTATGTAATGCTCGTGTTTTTTGTTCAAAGTATTTCTTCCTCCATTTACCTAGCCTTTGTGCGAAGAACGTACTGATGTAAAAAAAGCCTTCTCAGCAGAAGGCTTTTCGTCTGTTTTAGCGCTCAGTTTTCTTACCTTTCGGGAATATCGTGTAGGAAATGACGACTAAAATCTCAATCCCAACAATTAACGTCCACACTTTGCTGATGTTGTTTGCGATCGTATTTTCAAAAGGAACAGCAACGGACTTTGAAAACCATAGGTCGGCTAGCGCCTTTAAGGACGTAACGTCTGCCATTTGATCAGCTAAGCCAATAAATAAGATGATAAGTAAATGCGCTACAACGAACACAGCCAAATGCCAGAGTAGTTCTTTCCATTGCTTTACTGCATAAGTCATACCGTAAAGTTCAAGCTTCTTTTCTTGGAGGGGAAGGGGCTCCCCTTTTATTTTTGCAACGGTTCTCTGTATAAAGGCATCTAGTTTTTTAAAGTCTGATTTGCCATAAGTGAACGCATAAATAATAAAAATAATCACGATGATTTGATAGATTGAAAATTTCCCAGTCTCCATATAGTCCATAAATCCGATCGTAGCGATCCAAAGATCATTAAGGATAAAGATAGCAAAAAAGAGAACGCTCGCTTTTTTAAATTTAAACCAATACCTCATAATTAAAAAGGTTAAAATAGAGACCCAAAAGACGATCTCACCAGCAATAAGAAAGAGCCATTTATTCTCCAAAATAAAATCCATTTTCTCTCCACCCCTCGTAGGTTTCAACATATGTCCTCGTGTTTGATCCAAATGTATGACCCCATTGCCTGCACAAGAAGAAACGTATTTTCTTCGTAACCTGTATCAAAACTTGATCGCTTACAGAAAAAGTACTAAAAGCTTGTATGTATCGAAATATTGGATGTCGAGTTTTAAAATTGCGATATCCAATGGGTCAAAGTTGTTTAAAGCGCTCAACTTAGCGCTCAACACCATTATATGGTATTTTTATGTTTTTTTGTAATTCTTTTTCAGCTATGATGAGGAAGTGTTTAATTTGATCTTTTTTTATAAAATACAACATTCCTAAAACTATTTCTGTTTCTTTTACGAATATATAGATGAACAACGAAAGTGAAGTGATAATGCAATGGATTTTGAAGGGCGATGGATTAGGAAGATACAACAACATGGTCATGAGGAGAGTGCCAACAAATTAATTAAAAAGTATTATAAAGAAATTTTTTCATTTGTTTATAAACAAACCGTTGCTGAACAATTATCACAAGATTTAACGCAAGAAATTTTTGTTCGTGTTCTGCAGTCGATCTTAAATTTTGATCGTAAAAAATCTTCGTTTCGAACATGGCTTTACCGCATTTCTTCTAATCATATGGTCGATTATTTTCGCTCCAAATCGTATCGCACCACGAGACAAACGGTGTACGAAGAAGAGATTGAAATTGAAGGGATTGATTACGTTCTAGAACATTTGGCGACAAAGGAGGATATGCAACTCGTCAATCAACTGCTTCAGCAATTTGAAGCTGAGGAGCAGCAAATTATCCGCTTCAAATTGTTTTTAGAATTAACCTTTCAGGAGATTTCGGGAATGCTCAATTTGCCCGAATCCTCTGTAAAAACAAAGTACTATACGATTCTTAAGAAGCTAAGAAAGGAGATGAAGCATTATGCCTGTTAAGAATAACAGATTGTCCATACCTTATCCTTCAGATGAAGAGATAGAAAAACAAGTGAACATGATTGTTGCGAAGGGACTTCCAAAAAAGCCATCCTTTTTCTCCTCCCTATACGAACTGATGCGTCAAGTCGGCTGGAGAGCCATTTTTATTAATCGTGTAGAAGGTCTACTCAGCGGTATTTTAACGCTTATTGTTTGGGCTTACTTCTATCTAAGAAATCACACATCGTCTGCTAACACATCTCATTTTTACGTGTTGCTGTTTGTGCTATCGCCATTAATCTTTATAAGCTTAATGCTATGTAGCTACTACTATAAAAAACTCGCACAAACATTTGAGCTGGAGATGACGACGAAATATACGATCTTTCAACTACTAGCCGTTAAAATGCTTGTTTTCAGTAGTGTAGCAATTATTGTCAATATGACATGCGTATTTTTGTTATCACTTGCATTTAATGTGGATGTGCTGCGAGGAATTTTATTATCGATGACGGGTTTATTTTCATTTTCTGCTGGTCTATTACTCTTTCTCATGTCTGGAAATTTTTTAAGAAGGGTTTTCGTATTTATGGGAGCGTGGGGATTAATAAATGGTGCTTTGTTTATCGCATGGGGGAACCAATATCAGGCCATCTTAAAAGAGCTTCCTAGTTTTGTGTATGGAGTCATTTTAGTCGTAAGTTTTTTTGTGTATATGGTTTCGCTTAAGCACGTATTTAACCGTAAACAGGAGGAAGGTTTGTCATGCTAGTGTTGCAGAATGTTGAAAAAAGATATGGGGATTTTACCGCTTTACAAGCTATTGATTTAGAATTTAAACAGGGTATTTATGGATTGTTATCACCAAATGGAGCAGGGAAAACGACGTTAATTAAAATGCTTGTAACGCTTATTCAGCCGACAAACGGTCAAATCCTGTACAATGGAAAACCAATTGAAGTGCTTGGAGAGTCGTACCGTGAGTTAATTGGATATCTTCCGCAGCAATTTGGCTATTACAAGCATTATACGCCTGCAAAATATTTAACGTACTTAGCCGCACTAAAAGGAATGAACAAAAAAGAAGTAAAGCAACGAATTGACGATGTACTTGAGAAAGTCGCGCTAACAGAAGTAAAGCATAAAAAAATGAGGAAGTTTTCCGGTGGGATGATTCAGCGCGTAGGAATTGCCCAAGCGCTTCTCAATGATCCGAAAATCCTTATATTGGACGAGCCGACAGCAGGACTAGATCCGAAAGAACGAGCGCGTTTTCGTCATTTGTTATCTGACCTCGCTCGAAACCGTACCGTCATTATATCTACGCACATTGTATCTGACATTGAATCTATTGCAAATGAGATCATTATGATAAAAAATCAGGAGTTGTTATATAAGGCGTCCGTCACAGACATTTGCCAAACGCTAGAAGGAAAAGTGTTTGAAACGTCCTTATCGTTTGATCAGCTACCATCGTTTCGAGAAACCTATTTAACACTGCAGGAAAAGCAGGATCAGGGAAAAATGCTTGTTAGGTTTGTGGCCAATAAACAAAGCCACCCTTCATGGAACGGCGTTCACCCGCAGCTAGAAGATGTATTTTTAGCTGAATATGAAAATGAAAGCACGATAGGTCGGTAAGATGAACATTACGTGGCTTGAAATGAAAAAAGCACTATGCTCACCGGTGATCCTTGGTTTATTAGGAATCTTCATTGTATTTAATATTTTTACCATTGTAAGCGGATCGTACCATAAGAGTGAGTTGGGAATAGTGAATGAGATTATCGAGAAATATGGACTTCATTTTAATGACTCAAGTCTAAAAACAATGCAGGAGGATTTAAATAGAGAGGTACGCACAGTTGATTCTGGGTTTCAAGAAGCGCCTGCTTTTTTACATGCGATGACAGCTGAAAAATACAACAAAGAATCAAAAAAGAAACAGCATGAAATTGACCGAATGGGTCTTATGCAAAGTTATATCAACATGGGAAAAGCACTGGATCAGCGTTATTCGGAGCTGAAAGTAAATGAATTAAAAGAACCGATCATCCAGAGCTTTCACCTGCATGGAACAGCAAAAGAGTTGGTGTCAAACGAGTATAAAAAATTAGGAACTCGTTTGGAGGAAATAAAGCACAACGAAGAATATAAGCAGTGGTTTTTTGCAGGGGCCTATCAAATGCATACTAAATTATTTCGCGATCTGTTGAAAAATATCGCGCTTGAAGGGATCATGCTTGTTGCACTGATGACCGCTCTAATTGCTAATTACGAGTTTGAACATCGATCTCACTTAGTAACGTACAGTACAAAAAGAGGTCGTCATATCGTATGGAATAAGCTTGTGGCTACATTATTAATGACTATTCTGCTATTAATCCCATTGTTCGCTGTCAGTTTACTAACTTTTTTTCACGTGTACGATTACTCCAGGTTATGGGGAGCTCAAATTAGCAGTGGTCTTAACTGGGAAAATAAGTGGCCGTACGTTACGTGGTGGCCGGTGGAATTTAAACAATATTTATGGCTCGCGATCGCAATTATTGTTATGGCGTTGCTTATCGTATCGATATTAACCTTTACAGTGAGCATATTTGTGCGAAACAGTTATATCACGTGGATTACGGTGACATTATTACTAACTACGATCTTCATTCTTCCGTCTTTTTTTATAAAAATACCAACCCTGTTCATTCTATTCAATTTTAATTTAACGTCCTTGTTGTTAAATCCCCATATGTACTTTTCAGGATCATCAACGATTGAACCAAGATTTGAACATCAGGAAATGATGACGCTCTTTATTTATCTTGCTATCGGTTTGTTTTGTGGTGCATTTGCAATCAGAAAGTTCTATAGAAAGGATATTGGTTAACATGCAACTATTTTGGATGGAAATGAAGAAAATTTTCTCGTGGAAAATGATGATCTTACTTGCGTTTGTTAATGTTGTCCTGTACTTTTTACTCTTTAACTTTCACATTGAACATTTTCCAAACGGTCGACCAGGAAGAGATGATTTTGCTATTGAACAGAAGTTTATACCTAAATACGGAGCGAATATTGATCGTAAAGAGTACGAAGATTTTGTGAAGGAATATAATCAAAAGGTACAGCAGGCGAATACGTATTTAAAGAATGATCCTCAAGCAGCTTATGCAGGAATTACATCCTATGAGAGCTTGAGACAATGGGATCACAATGACCAAAAGCAAAATAATTATAATGATCTCATATTTTTCAAGCGAAGTATAGATGAATTTTGGGAGCTTCAAGCGATAGAGGGGAATATTAATCAGTATAAAAATCGTATTGAAGGACTTAAAACTGAAATAAGATATTCAGCGAATGGACAAAAGAATCATTTTCAGAGGATGCTTTCAGAGAAGAAGTACTCATTTTATACAGATATGGTGTTGAGAAATTTTAACGAGGTAAAAACGATTTTAGCAAGCATTATATTTATTAGTGTAGCTATTTTCATTTCTCCACTATTTTTAAGAGATCGGTTAAAAGAGTTAGAGACGCTTCAATATAGCTCGAAAAAAGGGAGGAGAGTTTAGCGAACTAAGCTGCTTGCTGGTTTAGCAAGCACGGCGATTTTAACGACTCTATTGTTGTTCGTTTACCTCTCTATATACGCGACAAACCATACATCATCACACTTTCAGCTGCCTTTACATTCAATGAGCAGCTACTATTGGTACGATGTGACGTTTTGGGAGTACATTGTTTGGTCTGTACTCGCTATCTTCTTTTCTTCTTTATTGCTCGGTACGCTATCGATGGCTATTTCAACCGTTGTACCGAATACAATTGTATTAATAGGCATCCAAATCCTCACAACGTTTGTCATGATTGCAGGGGTTGCTTTCTTTTTGATTGGAGATACGTTTAGCATTTTTCATCCTATTTGGTTTGTCCCAACAGGATATGCTGTATTTTTTGTACTAGTAGTAGGTTTGATGATCGTTGTAGGGAAAAGAGAAGCGCGGCGTAATGTACTCTGATGGAGAAAAAAAGCTATCTAATGTATTAGGTTTTCGAGTGCAAAAACCTAATACGCATACAAATTAGCAGGGGGGGACAGAAGTTATGGTCGGTGTGTAAATACGCGTGCTAATTGCTATTCAGATTTGTATGTTGAAAAAGGCAAACAGATTTCTGGATATTTATGTTAAAATAACAGAAGAACCATACAGATGACGAAGGAATTTACATATGCCCAAAATCCATTAAAGGGGAGTAGTTGAAGTTGAAAAAAATATCTTTGCTCATCCTTCTATTTTTATTGTTAGCTGGATGCAGTTCTATCCAACATAATACAGACTTAGAAAAATCCATTAATTCTGTTATACGTGATAAAAGTGAGAGTGAGATAAACCTAAAAAAACTAACAACTTTTGAATGGGATAAAGCATACCTGATTACGCCATATAGCACACAAGAAGGTATCGAAAAACAGTTAGGCATAGATTTTAAAGACCCATCTAATATTAGGATGAGGGACGACATCTATCTGCTGGTTTTCCTTAACAAAGAAAAAGTGGTTCAATATGTGCAAATGGAACGTCAAGGAGCTGACTTTTTAATTGGTGAAAGGGCGTTTCTTACTCCATCAGAAGATGCAGTGACTATTCAGAGACATTAAATGGATTACCCTTGTTATTGTAATGGGTGCTAATCATTAAAGTAATACGATAAAAAAGCTCGTAGTCATAATGCTTCGAGCTTTTTTTCTAACGTCAATGCTAAAGTGTCTGCTAATTCAACTGCGAATTATCTTGTGAACAGCATTGTTGATTCCAATTTTGCACCTCAAAACCGAACCCGTTAGATGATATCTGAGCATTTTTGTCTGTTCGCTATTAACAAGTCGTTTCATTAGGTCAGTAAAATCCATGGAAATTGCACTTCACTCTGAAAGGTGAAAATGAATAATTTTTATAAAATAGGGGCGGAGAAATGCTGCTAAGTCAAAACAAAAATGGATTTAAAACTTTTGTTTGTATTATCCTTGTCTGCATACCGCTTATGAGTGAAACGTTTCTTGTAGAGTTACATCATCTAATTAGCTTACTTGAAGAATATAAAGACATAGCCGATTCTCTTTTATCTTATATGCAGCAAACTCTTTAGGATTTGTAAAAGCTTGCAAAAGAAAACAACCCCCTTAATCAAAGTTAGATAAGGGGGCTATTTTTTTTTCACCGCATCAACAATTAAAGACGGGAAAACTAATTGCTCACCTTGATTTCTCGGATCATATTTCTTGGAGCGAAGAATAACACCATCCGCACCATCCCAATCATTGTAATGAAAATTCCCGCTTTCATCACAGTATTAAAGAAGGTTAACATCGTAAACAGCATCTTCAAACATGCTTATTAACATTTGGTAATGATAAACAATTTTATGATTGGCCGCTGCGTGATCTTTTGGTCCAGGACCTCCAACTTGTACAATGTTCTGATACTCTTCATCTGGAAAATATGCATCGGGTACTGCACAACGAATATAGCCAAACGGTTTTAAGTAAGGAAAAATCATCTTAGCGGCCGTCACGCCTTCTTCATATGTAAGGTGTTCCCACACATGCTCTGCTAAAACAGCATGAATGGAGTTTTCTTCAAATCTACTATGCAACATACTTTTGTCTAATAAATTTAGATCTTCTTCCTGCGTATGTATCCAACCTGGATTATTATTGTATTCTCCAGCCCCAATTACAATTTTAATGTCATTTAACGTGTTGTTCATTCCAAAATGGCTCCTTTCAATTTGTACTCACTGCTGTTATTTCGACATATTGAGACTTTTTCCCTTTTACTATAAATATGATTGTCTACAACATTCTAAAAATCCTTTTATGGTATAATATGGGTTGTGATAAAAATAACGTACTTTGTACTATTTTGGTGTAAAGTTGCTTGGCAAGGATTCGGTCATCTAAATAGCGGTTTTTCCTAACGTCGAGTTAATCCACTATTTCTCTACGAACTATTACGATATTTACTACATCACGTTATTAAAGGAGAACATTAGTATGAAAGTAAGTGAAATTTTAACGAAGCTTGATCTTTATGCAGAAGATTATAATTTTCCGATTCTTGATAATATGAATTTTGATTTTGCACAGGGTAGACTGTCTGTTTTTCAATATCAGGACCAGTGGGCAATGATATTTGAGATCGTCGGTGTAGATCCGAATCTCAACATATCAAATGACCTCTTTGTTTATAGTAACACGAGCAACCCACAAGGATTAATCATAGGTTGCGACAATATCTTAACCTTACAGAATAACGCAGACATATTTGATGATGATGGGGATTTTTTAGTTTCTCCGTTCGACTTAAACTTAATAATTAACGAAAAAAGTGTTCATACTCAACCAACAGAAGAAGCATATACACAGCTTGGAATTAAAACAGAACCATTTACTACAACAAAGCTAGCACGCTATTTAAGCGCTACATACAAAGAGTATTTTTGGCTTGACGTTTCAATCTTGTTAAAAGAGGCCTCACTTAGCAATGAGTTTAAGCTCTTTTATCAAACTGACGAATGGCAACATACGGATGAAGAAAAACCAAGCGAAAATGAATTTTTTCAAAGCCTAGCAAAAGCAATTGAACTAAAGGACGCATCACTCATTCAACGAAATGAACCGAACACACACTGGTCTCGATGGACGTGGAGTGATTTTGAAAAACAGGGAGAATGACCAACTTGTAATCTGTACAGCTTTATTTTGATCGCGAGTAGGGAGGACATCAAGTCAGTGCATTCAAAAATCCCGATCTAAATGAACACAAGAAATTAGCGACGGCGGTCAAATTCGAACAATAAAGCGATTGTTTGCAACGTCATCGAATATACAATAAGAAGAACAGGGATGGAGGGAACGAAATGGAATGGGTGGCAATGAGCTTAGCTGTATTATCGTACATTTTTGTGGCTGATATGATGAAAAAAATAAGCAATTAGAAGCGAGAATTCAAGAATTGGAGAATAAAGTTCAGTAGTTATTTCTATGAAATAGCCAAAACCGGGGCATATTCAACAGAATATGCTCTATTTGCCTGTGGTAAAATCTTTCGTTCATGATTCTTACATAGAAAGATAAAAAAGAAACGATTTTTTGTAACGAAATGAAAGTGGCGAAGTTATATAGGTGAAGGGGGTGGAAGAGATCGACTTTGAAGAGGTTTACCAACAATATTTTCGAGAGGTTTATTTGTATGTTCGATCGTTATGTTTTGATGAACGAACAGCGGAGGAAATCACGCAAGAAGCCTTTTTCAAAGCGCTCAAGGCGATTAAGCAGTTTGATGGTTCAAAGGATATTCGGGCATGGCTGTTTACAATCGCTAAAAATACATATTTCTCTCATTATAAAGCAAACAAAAAGCAAGTCCCGGCAGAGGTAACGGAAGAATCCGCTACAGGAGTACAAATTGTTCATCACCTCTTGAATGAAGAGGATGCTTTTCGCGTTCATCAGTTCCTACACAAGATGAAGGAACCATATAAGGAGGTCTTTTCACTACGTACATTTGGTGAATTGTCGTTTGAAAAAGTAGGGCTTTTATTCGGAAAAAGCTCCGGTTGGGCAAGAGTCACGTATTACCGTGCAAGAAAACAAATTTTGGAATATATGGAGGAGATGGAATCGTGAACAAAATTAGTTGTCCTGTTATTAGAGATCTTTTGCCACTGTACGTTGATGAAGTCGTAAGCAAAGACACAAAGAATATGGTGGAAGCTCATCTTCAGCATTGTGAAGCATGTAGGCGAGAATATGACATGATGAAGCGAGATGTAGTCATTCCAACTGAAAATAAAGCTAGCATACTAAAAAAGATGAATAAAAAGTGGCGAAATAAAAAGTTTATGATTTCCTTTGCATCTGTTTTTGCAACGCTTGTTATTTTGTTTGGCGTCTTTGTTTATGTTACCTATCATGAGAAGGTTGTCCCATATTCGAAAGGTCTAATTGAAATTAATAAACAGGATGATAAAAAAATAACTTGGCTTTACCATGGGAAATCTTATTCAGGAGTTAATGAGATGTTGCCTGTTTCAATCGAGATTAATGGAGAGAAAAAGAATGTGAGTTTTATTTACTTCACAGAGACAATTGCAGAATCACCTAAAAGAGATCTTTTTAATATTGCAAAAGATGCTAAACAGAATTATAAGGGTACGTTTAGTGAGAGTGAAAAAATTGATGCCATCTATTATGTGAAATTTGATTGGGAAGAAAAGGATATGTCTAACAAATCGAGTGAATCTTTTTGGGAGTCCTTAGTCAAAAAAGGAACATTAATCTGGGAAAGAAAATAATTCATGTAACGGTTGTTACCATATCCACTTATTGATCACAAAAAGGTACGAAGGCGCTGCTGATATAAAATTAGCAGCGCTTTTACTCGTATCAACGACCATAGATTCTTTTAGAAAATGACGATGGTGGGGTAACACCACTCGTTATTTTTTTCTACCATATATGCAATCAGCAACTGTCGGAGTATAATTACAGCAAGGAATAAAATGGAATTTTATATTTTGAGAGGCGAGAGCAAACTTGGTTTGAGGTGTTCAACATCTTTATTTTATTCGAAAGGAAGAGTTGATATGGTAAAGTTCATTATCGTCCGAGCAGTGGTTCCATTCATCGTTTTGTTTTTCTTACTAGGCTATATGTATCCTTTTTCAAGTATTAGCGTTGCTAAATCCATTGCGTATGAGCCAGATCAGGTATTTGTTAAAGAGTATGTTCATTCTTTGAAGGATCTAGATAAGATCGGTACGTTTAAAGATGAAGACACGCGTCTAACGGTGAATATGCTGATAAAAGAGCTGCATACAAAGTGGGTGACAAGTGATTCATCACTAAACATGGGTAAAAGTGAATTAAACGCTCAAGTCATACAGCTCACGCACATTTATGATCAACTTCTCAAACTTCGAACAAAGCATGCGCAACATTATGATGAAAATACGAACGGTTTTTTGTTTCTTCTTATTGAGGATACGGATGAACTAAAAAACCAGCTAATGGACATTAGAGATACCGCATTTTCGAGTCGAAGCGACTTACAAAGGGCACTTGGTAATGCACATATGGGCTTTGCTCAGTACCTTAATCGAACAATCGCCTTTTACGAGTGCTATGATGCGATGAAGTGAGGATGCTTACATAATGGTCAGCTTCCGCATGTAAAAATATTTTTGCGATGATGGCGAAAGGTGAAAATTGTTTGGAAAACGTGATGCTTACCTATAAAAATGAAGGGTTTTCTGCTAACAGACATCATGTATTGTATGCTGAATCATAAAAAATGTTAGTAAGCCTTGAGATGAACCTTGAATTTCATACAAGTTCCTAGAAGCATTTTCCGTTTTGATACATATGCTGAATGTATCCTAGAAAAAGGCGGAGGTGAAAGATATGGGAGCACATGGTTGTGATGGAGGACACGGAGGTTACGGATTTGGCAGTGGCTTTGCTTTATTAATCGTCCTCTTCATTTTATTAGTCATTATCGGTAGCACTTGGTCCGGAGGTGGAGTAGGATACGGAGCTGGATGTGGCGGATATGGTTACGGTTGGTAAGTAAGAGGGTTTTAAACCCGATACGATAGTCAACCACTTCTAAAAAAGCTAGCAGCATGCTAGCTTTTTAAAATTGAATTTTGTTTCTCTCTAGTGAACGAAGGTGCGAGCAATTTTCAAACGTCTATTGTCAAACGTCTATTGTCAGTCTTTGAACAACCGTGGAAAAACATAATATGTACATGTATTGCGTCTAAATCACTTCAAATACACCTACTTTCTTCTATTAATAATAAGGTGAAATGTAATCGGTTTTATCCATTTATAGAGCTCAGTCGTTACGGAATAATCGGCTTATTTGATATGGTATGTCGCGAATGGGTGAACATTTGCAGTTTTTACATAAAAATCAGCAACACTTTCAAACAAAAGTCGTAGAAAAACCTCCTTCTAATGGAGGTTTTTTGTCTTTGTAAGTTCTTGAGATAATAGGAAAAAAGAGGGGATGAGGATCGGTGTTGTTTCATTATCATTTTTGGACTCCTTATGTGGAAGAAACGGAAAAATTTTATGAGTCGCTCGGGTTTTCAGTCGTGCAGCGAATTGGTCGCATAGAAGGGACTTTTCAAATGTTTGATCCACCGTCGCAATGGAAGGATTTTCGAAATCATGCGATTCAGTTTCGAATTATTGAAATGCGTAAGGACAAGATAAACATTACGTTTGGATACGGAAAACGTGTCTTATTCGATCATATCGGATTCCTTGTCTCACAAGAAGAACATGATCACATTGTGGTTAAAGCCAACAATCTTCATTGGAAATCTGAAATTGATGAACGACGAACCTTTATTCAAACGCCATATCGTTTTCGGATAGAGCTACAGACGCGCCAGGAAATGATTGAAGGTGGCAGCTGTTCACTTCAAGGCATTACGATTACCTCGAGCGAAGGAGACTTGAAAACGTCACTATCCTCATTACTCGGAGAACTCTCAACAACTATTGAGCAAGCTTCCGGTGAAAAAATCATGTTAACTCACGCGCGTATGACAGGGGTAAAAGCAAGCGTAGATCCAAACGGGGTAATTATTCGTCCATCATAAACGAAAAAGGAGACATCTGTAGCTAGATGCCTCTTTTTTCGTTATTTTTTATATTTAACCGTGTTCCACATGACTTTTTTCGTTGTAAGCGTACGTGTGCATTTTTTGTTGCTGTTGTATTTCGTAATCAATTGAACAATTGTCCCTTGTGTTTTACCTGTCACTGCAGACGTTGGATGATGGAACATGTAGACACAGTCTTTCGTACGAAAATGTCCTCCAAGACGATCTGTACCACCGCTATGTGCCGATGCATCCCCCATATTGGCAAATAATAAAATGGATACCGCTAACGTTCCAACTAGCTTTTTCATTTTTTTCCCTTCCCCCTATAAATCAAATCTTCTTTGATTATAAATAGAAAAATATGGGTTTACAACATGAAAATAGGGAAAAAGTTTCTGCTACTGAGAAAAAAGAGGATTTCCGGCTCTCAAATAGGGTAAATAGAGACTAAAGACCTAGTAAAAAAGATCTTTTTGTTTAACTAGTAAAAGGTCTTTATCCATTTTCAAGTCGGGAGAAGAGTACTGGAAATAACAGCTAGTTTCAACCACATCAGCCGCTGGGTAATGTAAGCAGGGGCATGCATATTTTCCCCTATTATAACAACAATAACGAATAGAGAAGCGAACAAAATGAAGTTATTAGTTGGTCCATTTTCTAGTAGGATTTACTTTTTGAAAAAAGGAGGAATGAAACAGAAAAATACAATTAGTAACTCACCTTTTTCTTCATCCTGACTACGTTTATTTTTAACAAGTAAGACAGCGTTATAACAAAAAATGACCGTCTCTTTTCGAAAGAATGACAAACAACTTAAAAAAATTTTTCTTTTACCTTCTTTGAAGAAAAGGTCGTTTTAAATATTCAGACTATATGTGTTCTAATAGAGAAGTTTTCGAAGTGAGATATGTCTAACTAACTATACGACGATCATTGTCATAGCAGTACCCATAGCGATTTTTTTCATCTGCTGATGACTGTTTACTTTCAGTAACCTTGTCAATGATTTTTCTTTAAAAAATTCAAGGGAAAAAATGAAGAGTCAGGATAACATTGGTTAACACACCGAAATTCTTCTTGCTTTTCGGTTTGACTTTACCACTCAGTCTTGTATAATCGTATACCGTGACCGTCGGGACGGGATTGAAACATTATAAATTGAGAGGAGATGACGTGATACATTGAAGTTCAACCAGAAAAAAATCAACGTTGTAGACATTAATAAAACAAAAAAGAGCGTCTTTGCGACAGGTGTCGGAAACGCAATGGAATGGTTTGACTTTGGTCTCTATTCCTATCTAGCCGTTATTATCAGTCATAATTTTTTCAGTGCTGTTGAGAACGAGCAACTTCAACTACTATTTACATTTGCAACATTCGCAATTGCCTTCTTAATGCGTCCACTAGGAGGTATTATCTTTGGTAAAATTGGAGACAAAAAAGGCCGGAAAACAGTTTTAACCGTTACAATTATTTTAATGGCATTTTCTACACTTTTAATTGGATTGTTGCCTACATACGATCAAATAGGTATTTGGGCACCGATTTTACTATTAGTCGCTCGTATCATTCAAGGCTTCTCAACTGGCGGAGAATATGCAGGAGCAATGGTTTATATTGCAGAGTCTTCACCAGATAAAAAGCGAAACTTGTTAGGAAGCGGATTAGAAATTGGTACCCTTGTTGGTTATATTATCGCTTCACTGCTTGCAAGTATTTTATTTACGGTTCTTTCAGATGACCAAATGGCATCTTGGGGCTGGAGAATACCATTCCTACTTGGATTGCCACTAGGATTAATTGGTTTCTACCTACGAAGCAGCTTAGAAGAAACGCCTATCTTTGAGAATGAGCTTGCTCATGCAGAAGAAGGAGACGAAGAAGGTTTTGGATCAATCTTAAAAAATCACACGAAAGATATCATCGTTTGTTTTGTTGCCGTAGCGTTCTTTAACATTACAAACTACATGCTCCTTTCGTACATGCCTTCTTATTTAACAGAAATTATCGGTGTATCAAGCACAGTAGGAACAGTATTAATCACAGTTGTTATGATTATCATGGTTCCACTTGCTCTTATGTTTGGTAGACTTAGTGATAAAATTGGGAACAAAAAAGTATTCCTTATTGGTTTAGGTGGCTTAACGCTATTATCAGTCTTAGCGTTCTACTTCATCAACTTAAAATCACTTGCATTTGTTTCTTTAGGTATCTTCATCTTAGGTGTACTTCTTGCAACTTATGAAGGAACAATGCCTGGATCACTACCAACAATGTTCTTTACGGATATTCGTTATCGTACGTTATCAGTAACATTCAACGTTTCAGTATCAGTCTTTGGCGGAACAACGCCGCTAGTTGCAACATGGTTAGTAAAAGCAACAGGTAACCACTATGCACCAGCTTATTATTTAACAGCGGTCAGCATCATTGGTTTCCTAGTGATTCTGTTCTTATTTAAGAGCACGTCAGGAAAATCACTCAAAGGTTCTTATCCAACCGTTGAGTCTAAGTCTGAATACAATAACGCAGTTGAAAATCCAAAAGATTCATTATGGTGGCACGCAGAGCAACCAGAAAAATAAGCTTTTCGAAAAGGGCGAGACAATGATGTCTCGTCCTTTTTCTTCTATTATATATGTGTTCATCCGAGAGCGTATCTTTCGTTCTTTTTCAATTTTAGGCGTATACTAAAAGCAGAAGAAACTAGACGCACAAGGAGATGGTGTTATGACAAGCAAGCATCTACAGGATTATACAATTTTACATAACGGTGTACATATGCCATGGTTTGGTTTAGGGGTTTATAAGGTAGAAGAGGGGCAAACTGCGGTTGATGCAGTGAGGATGGCGATTCAACATGGTTATCGAAGCATTGACACAGCCTCCTTTTATAAAAATGAAGAAAGCGTTGGAAAGGGTATTCGTGAAAGCGGTATACCGAGAGAAGAGTTATTCATCACAACAAAGGTGTGGAATACGGAGCAGGGATATGAGGAAACGCTCTCTGCTTTTGACCAAAGCTTAACTAAGCTAGGTCTTGATTACATCGATCTTTATTTAATTCATTGGCCAGTGAAAGACACGTTCAAAGAAACGTGGCGAGCGCTTGAAAAGCTCTACAAAGATGAAAAAGTGCGCGCAATCGGTGTAAGTAACTTCAATATAAATCACCTCGAACGTTTGCTTGAGGATGCAAAAGTAAAGCCGATGGTCAATCAGGTCGAGTATCATCCGTTACTATCACAAGAGGAGCTTCATCAGTATTGCAAGGAGAACGGTATTCAGCTTGAAGCATGGTCACCGCTTATGCGAGGACAGCTGCTCGAGAACCCGGTACTAGTAGACATCGCAAATAAATATAGCAAATCCACTGCTCAAGTTGTGCTACGGTGGGATCTTCAAAATGGCGTTGTAACCATCCCAAAATCAACGAAGGAGACGCGCATTATCGAAAATGCGTCGATTTTCGATTTTCAGTTAACAGATGACGAAATGAAGCGTATTTCAAATTTAAATGAAAACAAACGCTCTGGAACAGATCCAGCAACGTTTGATTAAGCAGAAAATCCCTTCGCACGATGTGAAGGGATTTTCCATGTAACAGTCTTCCTCACAGTAGAATTTTCACATTTTAATTGCCTGCACCGCTTTACTTCCTTATAATAAGACAGGTACGTTCGATAAAATATTACGTAAAAGGTGTAGGTATGAAAAAATTTAAAGCAACGGCCATTTGGTCCATTCTTCTCGCTTTAGTGCTAAAAGTGTCAGGTCTTGCTCGAGAATCCATCGTTGCAAAAGAGTTTGGAGCATCAGCAGATACGACCGCTTATTACTTGGCGTTCTCATTTATTACATTAGCAACCGCAATGTTCTCTACCGGTTTTAACAATGTGTTTTTACCGATGTATGTACAAAGACGAAAGCAGGGAGAAGACGTATCAGATCGAAATGCAAATAGTCTTTTAAACATTACGATTGTCATCTTCGGTGTAATCAGTGTTCTAGGCTGGTTGTATGCAAAATGGTTTGTGCCAATTATTTTTCCTGGCATGTCAAAAACCGTTGAACCAGTCGCTGTACACGTGACGCAAATTTTCTTTATCTTTATGATTCCGATTGTGCTAAGCGTCCTGTTGGATTCCTATTTGCAGTCACGTCGCATTTTCGTTCCGTCGCAGTCTTCTAAATTAATTGCAACCTTTATGGCGATCGTATTTGCAATTTTATTCAGCCATACGTGGGGAATTGATGCTGTTGCATACGGTTTTGTAATCGGAACATTGATTGGTGTTGTAATTCAATTCCTTTATCTCGTAAAATCCGATTACAAATGGAAGCTAGAGTTTAATATGGATAAGGAGTTTAAAAAAGCGTTTGTTTTACTACTAATTCCATCGCTTCTAAACTCTGCAGTTGGACAAGTAAACTTTTTAGTGAACAAGTCGTTTGCAGCAGGTACGTTTGATGCAGCTGTTACGTACTTAAATAACGCATCCATGATCGTAAGTATTCCAACGGCTATTTATTCGACCACCATTGTGGCGATGATCTTTACACTGATGTCTGAGCAAACGCAGGACAAAAAAGCATTTGGTGATACGTTCTATCGTGGTATGGAAATGTCAACGGTCGCGCTATTACCGATTTCAATTGGACTTATCCTAGCGGGGGATTCCGTTATTTCTTTTATCTACGAGCGCGGAAAGTTTACAGCAGAAAATACGCACGGTACGTATATGGCACTCATTTGGTATACGCCAACAATCTTCTTCCAAGGAATGCAGCTGATTTTATCAAAATCAATGTATGCCAAAGGAAAAACATCAACCGTATTCCGAATCAGCGTCACAACGATTGTGCTGAACTTAGTACTGAACTGGCTGCTTGTTGATCGCTTCGGATATCTCGCATTAGCATTTGCAGCTTCCGCAGTATCCGTCTACTTCTTTGTCGTTTCAATGATTGTTGTGTACAAAGATTTAGGAAAAGACGAATTCAAGCGATTCATGCGCATGATGCCTAAGGTTCTCATTCCTGGTGCAATCATGGGGCTAGCCGTCGCAGCCGTTAAATATCTGCTTCCGATCGGCAACTTATATTCACTTATTCAACTATGTATCCTTGGCCTAGTTGGCGTAATCGTCTACGCGGTCGCACTAAAACTTATTAATCCAACGGCGTTTCATCGTTTGGTTGGATTATCGAAGAGAAGAAAGAAGTAAAAATGATCTACAAGATGACTCCTATGAGAGTCATCTTTTTTTGCGAAAAAAACTGTATAAATTTGGAATAATCATATACAATGGTAGTTGCTGTTAAAAAATAGAAAAAGAGGGGTCATATGAACAGAGTTTTAAAATGGTTGTGCTGCTTTACATTCGTTATCGCACTAAGTACAGCGGGTGTTACAGCATCTCAAGCTGCAAGCAAGGTTATGTGGGGGAAGTTAGAATATAAGAGCGGCATGATTGGCAAGGTAACGGTTATGAAGGATACGGTGAGATATGAGAAGAACACAAAAGGAAAGTTAGTGTCCGTTGGGAAAATGAAGAAGGGTGAGGAGTGGGGCGTCTATGCTTTAAAGCCTCAGCATTACGAATTAACTCGAAAAACATATGCGGTAAAGGCGGGTTCATTAAAATATGAGGCGCTAACAAAGTCAAAAATAGACCAAATTAAAGCAGACTCAAGAGTTATTACAAGTGGCTTAAAGCCGAGCACGAAATATGAATACCAATTTTCTTATCCTGGATATGGACTATATACATCTAAGTTCATCGGGCGTGAAAATGGTTATGATTTGTGGGATAGCTATGATTCGCGAACAGGTAATAGGGAAACGTGGTGTTACTTTGAAAGTAAATCCGAATTTGTTTATGGAATTTATGAATCCGATGTAGGGTCTTGGATAAAAATGCCGCTTTATTTAAACAAAAGATGGTCCGACTATGTTGAGATGGGCTCTGATGAATTGATGTACTACCGAGTCACATCATTGTCTAAAACGGTGACTACAAAAGCGGGAACATTCCGAAATGCGATAGAAATTAAAGATTCATTTGGAAACTACTCTTATTATTATCCTGGAATTGGGCTAATCAAAAACATTGGATACCAAAATAAAAAAATGGTTGTGTACGAAGAATTGTATAAAATGACAAAGGTTCGATAATAGTAGCCACTCCTATCATCTGTAGTTTTGAAGGAGTGGTTTTTATGTCATCAATTTGTATTATAATGAATGATAAAAGGATATAGATCATTTGGAGGAAACTATGGATCACCTAAAACAAGCAACACTTACTCATAAACAACTAGCAACAAGCTGTTTTAATAAGGTTTGGGAGTATCTCGAATTAGATGAGCGCAGGGATGAGGACAATGAAGCAATGATTCATTTGTGTCATAGCTCGTTTTGGCATTGGACACAGGTGGACGGTCATACAGATATGAATTTGTCAGTAGGGTATTGGCAGCTGTCCCGAGTATATGCCGTAATTGGAGACGGATCAAGCGCGTTAACCTATGCGAAGAAGTGCGTTTCAATTAGTGAAAATCTTGATCCCTTTTATAAAGGGTGCGGTCACGAAGCATGCGCAAGGGCCTATAAAATTATGGACAATGAAGAAAAAATGCTTGAGCATAAAGAGACTGCGAAAGCATATGTCGATCTTGTACTAGATGAAGAAAATAAAACGTGGATTGAGAACGACCTTCAAACGATCTAACAATGAAAACTCCTTCTTGCTATTAAAACGAAATCATGTAAAATAAAAGGTAGACGAATACATACATACGGCGATGGAGTTCGCCATAAGTGCCTTTGGGCTGATGACTCCTACTCATTTGTTAATGGGTAGGAGTCTGTTTTTTTGTCTATAGTAAAGGAAGAGGTGACACAACATGAAGGTTTTATTCGTTGGAATTGGCGGAATTATCGGGAGTTTGCTGCGCTATTATACGGGGGTTTTCACACATACATGGTGGGGAAGCGAATTACCACTTGGGACATTGCTAATTAATTTAATCGGAAGTTTCTTTTTAGGATGGTTTACATACCGCATTATTAAGCGAAACGTGCTTCATCCGGCGATTGCGACCGGAATTGGAACAGGAGTTGTAGGTGCATTTACAACATTTTCGACGTTCAGCGTTGAAACCGTTACGCTTATGAAAGCTCATCTATGGGGGTTTGCTCTTTTGTACGTATTAGTAAGTGCGATCGGTGGTTTACTTATGTCATGGGCTGGCTGCAAGCTTGGTAGTCAATCAGCGGATAAAATGAAGGGAGGTCTTCCTTCATGACCGTTGTATGGATTGGAATCGGGGGATTTTTAGGAGCGATTTGTCGCTTTCTACTTAGCGGATGGTTTAATAAAAAGTCGCATATAGGATTTCCATACGGAACGCTGTTCGTTAACCTGCTTGGCTCGTTTTTACTTGGGTTGATCACGGGTATGGGCGTTTCATCTGGCACGTACTCCTTTTTTGGAATCGGATTTATGGGAGCATTCACGACGTTTTCAACATTTAAATTAGAAAATATCCAACTTCACGACCAAAAGAAAGCAACCGTTTCGTACTGGTATTTGGGCAGTAGCTACATCGGTGGTCTTTTACTTGCTTTTATTGGAATGTGGATTGGGATGAAGTAGGAAAGGTAATGAGAAGGATAGTTAGCGTGAAACGGGGCTGATTATCCTTTTTTAGTTGGCTATTTTTATCTTAAAGATATTTACACCGTACCTTATAGTATAATTAGAAATAACCTATTTTTAGCAACTGAAAAACTCTATACAGTTCGGCACTGATATATGAAGATATGGAGAGAAGTTGGTTTTATGAAACTAAAAAAATTTATCAACTTTCTAAATAAGCTAGAGGAAAAAAGTATATTTTACAAGCTAGACAAAGTTAGAAAAGACGCCATTATGGTTGAAGTAGTTGTTCCAGGAGAACGATGGGAAATTGAGTTTTTGGAAGATGGAACAATAAATATTGAAAAATTCATTGGTGATGGTGATATGTATGATGCTAAAGAATTGGAAGCTCTTTTCAGCGAATTCAGTGATTGAATGTTTTGAAAGTAACATAGACATATAATCTTTGTTTAAATCTACACATAATCATTAGGCAGAGGATAGTCGAAAGGTGGTACAGAAATGGAACTAAATGAGAGTACAGAGGACGTTAAGAGTCGAGAGGATTTAATCAAATTCATAAATCACTTAAGAAGAGATTTACAAACTAACAAAGCTGAGTGGGAGAATATAACCCTTGAAGATTATTTAGAAGCTATGGAAGCGTGGGTGAATGATATGGAAGGCTTTTATCTGAATACCGATCAACCAGTTCCCAAACAGCCTTCTTGGAAAACTTTTGCGGACATATTGTATGCTTCAAGTATGTACGAATGAGGATTAATAGGGATGTAGTTTATTAAAATGGGGAATTCCTTAGTAAGTGGATTCCCCTGAATTTTTACCGCGATATTAAAATTTAAATGAGTCTTTTTTAAAAATATAATCTATTCTTTGTGGTACTCCATCAGCCAGCAATCTTGATAGATGCCCTCGTGAAGTTCTTGCTTGGGCAGTAGCCTCACTTTTTTAAATCCACATTTTTCATAACAATGAATGGCTCTTTCGTTTCTTGTTTGAGGGTCCATCACAATTCGGTCTGCTTTTTGTTGGACGAGCAAAAACTCAATCATTGATGTAACAAGTAATGTGCCCATTCCTTTATTCCAGTAGGTTGTTTCTCCGATAAATTGATCTGTGCCGTAAACATTTTGACCGCAATACCCATACTCTTTTTTCTCTTCATCCTCTAACGGATAGTATTGAATGTAGCCGATCTCATTGCCTTCATACTCTACAATGCATTTAACTTCTTCAGCATTTTCATCATAAAAAACCTCTCTGACTTTGTTTAAGTCAAATGGATTGTCTCTGCCTTCATAGAACTCAAGAACCGATGGATCTGATAGCCATTTTGCTAACAGAATATCGTCTTTCTCTTCTAATGTTCTCACTGTTAAACCCTGATTTTGAAACAATATCACAGTCTGTTCCCACTCCCTATGTAGCTAGCTAACGTATATTTTACCATAAAATTCTAATTATCTTTAAGTATGTAATTGCATAAAAAGTAGTTTATAGTCGTATATGAGTACGTATTTTGGTGAACCAATCAATCTTTGGTAGAAGCCTTTCCGCTAGCGTTAATAGAAGTAAACGGAAAGAGGGAGGTACACAAGTAATAGATTCCTGGCAGGACAATTACAGCCCCAATCGCTGCATATAGATGACGAACGGATAGATCTAGAAAAGTAGAAGAGGCAAATAAGATTCCCATTGGCATTGTGATGCGAAGAAGGAGAAGTCGGACCGAGCTCAGCTGACTTAAACGATCTCGAGGCGCTTCACGCTGAAAAATAGCAGCGCTTTGAGCATTGAACCAAGGAAACAACATTCCTCCAACTAATTCACATAGCCATGCAAGGGGAACGGAGTGAACAAATAGTAATAAAATGAACGAAAGACCTCCACCAATTAAACCAATATACATTGTGACAGCATTTTTTGGAAGTCTGGTAAGTAAAAAAATCCCGATTACATAGCCAATAGGAAAACTGGCGGAAAAAACCGCATATTCCCAACACTCACCTCTTAATTCTCCTCTAATAAACGGTACGCTAATGACCATTGTAGTTCCAACTGCAAATTGAACAAGAGACGATAAAAAAGTTAAGCGAAATAGTGTAGGATAGCAAAAAAAGAGCTTATATCCTGTTCTCATTTCACTCCACCAAAGCTTCTTCGTCCAAATCTTTTTTTCTAGCCTCTTAGTAGGAGCAAGGTGAGTAAGCGAAAGAAAGCTCAGAAAGAACAGGGCAGATGACATTACGTACACGACATGCAACGGACTTACTAGTAAAAGAAGAGAGGTGGCGCCTGGAGCTATAAAGCTCATTAGGCGAATTGTTCCATCTAATAACACGTTTGCTTGAATTAGTTCGTTTTCCTTACAAATGTCAGGCAATAAGGAAAATGAAAGACTAGCATAAATAGGTTGAACCATTCCCAATAGATACTGAAGAACGATTAATCCTAAAATTGCTCCTGTATCTGTTCCGATAAAATGAATGATAAATGGGATCAGATAAGCAAAAGAGCGAATTAATTGAATGAACGGCAGCACTTTTTCTTTTGCAACATCATTTAGAAAGGGGGCACTAATGCTTTGTAAAACCAAGGAGGGAATAAAATAAATAAGCAGTAGGGCTCCCATCCATTCCTTTGATTCAGTAAGCTCATAAAGTAATAAACTATTAATAATTCCCCCAGCAGCACCTCCAAACTCCGAAACAATTTCACCGATCCATAGTGCCTTAAACGAACGGGAGAGAATTTTCATTTTATTGTGCCAAGATACTGTGTAAGACGTTCAGAAAAATCATCAATATGCGAATGGCGAACGGAATAGATCCCCTTGTCAGCCGAAATGAATTTCGCCGCTTTTAAAAGAGAGAGCTGATGATGCAGAGTGGTTTTGGATATGTTGAACTGTATGCTTAACTCTTGAAGTGACTGCGATCCTTTCATAAGCTGATAAAGTATTTTTAACCGAAGCTCGTCGCCTAGCGCTTTATGTCCTCGAATTAGTTCATTTGAAGGTATTCCTGGCTCCATCAAATATTGTTCATCAATGGGATAAAAAATAAGCTTTGTATCATTTGTGCGTTGATGCAGAATCCAAGGTCGATAGGAAATGTGGGGAATTAATTTAATGGTCCAAACGGATGGCTCAGGTACGTAGACCATTCCGTCTGTGATGCGCTCAATCTCTTTAGTAGGATCAGTAGCATTAAGTTCGGAGTGCTGTTTTTGCTGAAATGCCAGCGCTTGGCTCCATTTTTTCCATTCTTTTTGCCGACTAACCCACTGATACCATTCCTCCACAACCTCAATAAATAGGGTGCGAATTTCTTCAGCAGGATACGATGCGAGACAATGGATATAGCTTGATAAATACTCATGATCCTCAAAATAGATGGCATACTCCTCGAGCAGCTTCTTATTTAAGTGAGGAGAATAAATGCGTTGTCTTATTGGTTCGCAAGCTCGATCCTTGTAGGGAAGAAGCGATTCATACAACGATTCATCTGACATATTTCTGAGAGCATTCGAAAAATCTTGAATGCAAGCAGCAGTAATCTTATTTTGAACCATGATAAGTCCATACCAGAAGTTTGTGTCCGTTATCGTTTGTAAGTGAGCTAACAGTGTTGGGGACATGGTGTTTTTCTGTAGCGTCCATTCGTCATCCAAATCAAACGTATGGCGAAGCTGTTGATGAGTGTAACCTGAGATCCCAAGAATGACTTCCCAGATTGGCGAAGACTCCACATAAACCGAAACCGTTTCAGTAGGGTGTGGTGAATAAATTTGCTTCATAAACCATTCCTCCTAATCTATTTATTTATATTCTGAAATATCAGAATTATAAATTCAATATTTATTGAATAATTTTATAAATAAAAACGGGTTACGTTGATTTACCAACATCAAAAATCCGCACCCCCAAGATTAGTAGGAGTGCGGATTGATTCTTAACCCACATATTCAGTTAAACTATCTTCTTTCACCATGTCTACAAACAGCTTCAAAAAGCGCGTGTCGTTTGTGAGCTCAGGATGAAACGCAGAGGCAAGAACGTTTCCTTGCTTTGCTGCAACGATTTTTCCATCGTATGTCGCTAAAACGTCCACATTTTCGCCAGCACGTTCAATATAAGGCGCTCGGATAAAAACGGCTTTAAACGGTTCGTTGAGTCCGTCAATATCAAGATTCGCTTCAAAGCTTGCGATTTGGCGACCAAAAGCATTACGTTTGACCGTTACATCCATTATTTGAAGGTGAGCAGCTTCTGAATCAACCAATTCATTTGCTACAAGCACCATACCAGCGCACGTACCGAAGATTGGTTTTTTCGCTTCATGAAATGCTTTTAGGGCATCAAAAAATTCATAGCGATCAATGAGCTTTCTCATCGTTGTGCTTTCGCCACCCGGAAGGATTAAGCCATCAACATCTTGAAGCTGTGCCGCTTTTTTGACGACAACCGCATTTAATCCTAGGGCTTCTACTTGTCTTACGTGCTCTGCAACGGCTCCTTGAAGACCTAAAATCCCGATTGTTTTCATTTTACCAGCCACGCTCCTGCATTCTTTCTTCAAGAGAAAGCTTTGAAATGTCTAATCCTTTCATTGCTGCACCAAGCTCTTTGGAAAGTTTTCCGATTAGCTCGTAATCTGTATAGTAAGTCGTTGCTTGAACGATTGCACTTGCAAATTTCTCAGGGTTTTCGGATTTGAAGATCCCTGAACCAACGAATACTCCGTCAGCACCAAGTTCCATCATAAGCGCTGCATCAGCAGGAGTTGCGATACCGCCCGCCGCAAAGTTCACGACTGGGAGCTTTCCTAATTCTTTAATTTGCTTTAAGATCTCAAACGGAGCGCCTAAGATTTTAGCTTCCGTCATCAGCTCATCGTCGTTCATAACAGATACTCTGCGCACCTGTGCGTTTACTTTACGCATGTGGCGAACGGCTTCCACGATATTTCCTGTTCCTGGTTCACCTTTTGTGCGAAGCATTGCCGCACCTTCGCCAATACGACGAGCTGCTTCACCAAGATCACGACATCCGCATACAAACGGAACGGTGAAATCACTTTTTAATAAGTGGTACTCTTCGTCAGCTGGTGTTAATACTTCACTTTCATCAATATAGTCAACGCCCATCGATTCAAGGACACGCGCTTCCACGATGTGACCGATACGACCTTTTGCCATAACAGGGATTGATACAGCATTCATGACTTCTTCAACGATGCGAGGGTCAGCCATTCTTGCTACACCGCCAGCAGCGCGGATATCTGAAGGAACTCGCTCTAATGCCATAACGGCAACTGCACCTGTTGCTTCTGCAATTCTTGCTTGTTCTGCGTTTACAACGTCCATAATGACGCCGCCTTTTTGCATATGAGCCATTCCACGTTTTACAGTTTCAGTTCCTACTAATCTTTCCACGTTCAACACTCCGTTTCGTTATCTGTTGTATTTTCCGAATCTATTGATTAGTATAAAAAGTAATTGGTTGTATTAAAAGTGTCAGTTTTTTAAAAAATGATGGTGTCAGTTTTAGAAAGGGTGTCAAAAATGGAAATGTTATCATGTCATTTGGATAAAGAAAGCACAATACCACTATATGAACAGCTATATTTACATATAAAAAAAGAAATTATTGAAGGGCGTATCGAATACGGAAGCAAACTACCTTCTAAACGTAAACTAGCTGACTTTTTAAAAATTAGTCAAAACACCGTTGAAACGGCCTATGAGCAGCTAGAAGCAGAAGGGTACATTGAAGCTTATCCGCGTCGAGGGTATTTTGTACTCGCTCATGAGGATTTGGAATACATGGAAACGAGTCATGAACCTCACCAAGAACCCATATTAGCGAAAAAAGAGATGATCTATAAATTTCATCCGAGTGCCATTGATACGGAAAATTTTCCGTTTTCTACGTGGAGAAAGCATGCGAAAAATACGATTGATAAGGCCAACCACAGCCTCTTGTTGCTAGGTGATTCGCAAGGTGAGTTCGAGTTGCGAACAGAAATTGCCCATTACCTGTATCATGCACGAGGCGTACAGTGCCAGCCAGAGCAAATTGTCGTAGGCGCTGGAATTGAAATTCTCCTGCAGCAGCTACTTCTTCTTTTAGATGAAAAATCCATCTATGGTGTTGAAGATCCGGGCTATCACTTAATTCTACGAATCTTGAATAATATGAAAAAGGAAGTGTATCCACTTGAGGTAGATGAAGAGGGAATTGATGTAGAGAGCATTCAAGAAAAGAAAATGGACGTTGTGTATGTGGCGCCGTCAAATCAATTTCCGTACGGAACCATTTTATCGGTCAACCGCCGTACAAAGCTACTAAACTGGGCTTCTGCGGAGAAAAATCGCTATATTATTGAAGATGATTACGATAGTGAATTTCGCTACAGTGGCAAAGCCATTCCGTCCCTTCAAAGTATGGATGCGGGTGAAAAAGTGATTTATCTCGGCACGTTTTCCAAGTCTCTTATGCCGTCTATTCGTATCAGCTATATGGTGTTACCAAGGCTCTTACTTGAGCAATACAAGGAGAAGCTCTCTTTTTATCATTCTTGCTCGGTTTCTCGAATGGATCAGCATATTTTGACGCAGTTTTTAAAGGAAGGGGATTTTGAACGTCACCTAAACCGGATGCGAAAGATTTATCGTCGGAAGCTTGAAAAGGTGGTTGATCTCTTAAAGCGTCATCAAGATTACATTTCGATTATCGGGGAACAATCGGGTCTTCATATTGTACTTGTCGTAAAAAATGGAATGAGTGAGGAGGAACTGGTTCAGCGGGCAGCAGAAGCAAAGCTGAAAATCTATCCAATGTCGGATTATTCGATTGAAAAAAAGGAGCTTTCACCACCAAAAATCATTCTTGGATTCGCGGGAATTCCAGAAGAGCAGCTAGAAGAAGCTATACATCTACTTTTAGATTGTTGGGGATTTTAAGAGTGCTGTAACACCTTGGGATTCTTTTGTCTATAAATAAATATGATGGTAATCATAAATTAAATCACATCACATTAATTGTCTTCAGTCCTAAAATTCAGTTGATGAATAACAATATCAAATTGAGAACTATTAGTGCGTAACTATTTGTTTTTAATAACATGGAAATGGAAGTAGCTTAAACGAATACAAAATATAAAAAGCATGAGTTCGGTCAAGTGCCGAACTCATGCTTTAAAGCATTACAGTTTTAGCGTCACGTCACTACCATCACTAATTCTTACTTTGGCATGCAGTATCAGATCTTATTAACAAAAAAATTGGCGGAAGCTAACATTACGTTATATTCATAGAATTAAGAATTTGATTTCATTTTAGAGGATTTACGAATAATGAATCCAGAAGATATATTTTCAACTATTTAATTTATTAACAAGGAAAGATGGCTGGAAATAAAAATGAAATGATTTTATATTCCTGAATTTTACAGGTGAGGGTAGCTACGTTTAATTGATAACGCATTGATATAAGTGCGATTATTCTTTATTATTTAAGGATTTTTTATAATATTTAGCGGCTAACTCGTAATTTTCTTTTGAAAAATATGCATTTCCCATTACATGATAAAGAGTGTGTAACTTATTAAATAACAATGTTTCCTGACAAATAGTTTCTGCCTTCTTAAAATAAGATAATGCACTTTCTAATCCAACATTTTTTGTAATTACTTTCCCTAATAGAATATACAGCTGCGCTTTGAAAATATGGTCCACCTCATATTTTAACAATTCTTTGCATAAGGATTCGCAATCATTAAGTTTATCCATGTGAAATAAGGTTTCTGCCAATTCTAATTTTGCATTTAATGCTAAGTCTTCTTCAAAATGGTTTTCATAAACAACTAGTGCATCCTCAATATATTTTAATGCTCCCTTATATTCTTTTGTTTGATTAGATAAAATTCCTAAATTAAGCAAGATACCAGCCTTAAGAAGTTGATTGTCCGTTTGTTCAAAAAAGTATAAGGCTTTATTGTATTGAATTTTAGCCTCTGAGAAATTATTGGTTTTGCGATAACAAACTCCCAACGTCATATGAATTTCTCCAGATCGATAAAATATATCTTTGGATTTGCAAAGTTGCTCAGCTTTCAGTAAATAAGTAATGGAAGAGGTGATTTCTTCTAAATGACAATGAAATACTCCTAAATTTAACAGAATATCGATTTGTAAAACAGGGTCATTAACCACCTGTCTAGTTAACTGTAGGGCATTGTTAAAACATTGTAATGCACCTTGATATTTTCCTAGCTTAAACATTACTTTTCCTTGAAGATTCAGTGCCTTCGCCCGAACGTCAAAATTAATTGGTAGTGAATCACCAATGGATTTCTCTAAATATTGTTTTGCATGATTGAATCGCTTTGTTTCCCAGTAGTACCTTCCAAGTAAATATTCGCTTAATGATTTGAATTGAAAATCATCGCTGTCTTCTTCCAGTTCAGGTAATAATTTTTCAAATTCACTAAACTTTCTATTATCTAGCAAATATTCTGAATGATTAAAAAATAAGTGTTTCTTTTTTAGATCACTATGATCTCTATCGTTTTGTTCTTCTGGAGATTCTTCTAATAAAAAGGCCAGAGAAACCTCTAACTTATCGGCAATGCTTTTAAGTATTTCGATTGAGGGTTTAGCATTTCCTTTTTCAATTTGACTTATGTAACCTCTTGTAACGATGCCCTCTGCCAAATCCTTTTGCTTCATGTCTTGGGCAAGCCTCATCTGTCTAATTCTTTCACCAATAGCTTTAGTGTCCATAAGCGCTCCTTTCACTATACAACTATTCATAAAGTATATTAACAGTAACTTTATGTTACTACAAGGATATTTTTTACAAAAAAATAAATAAAATATCGTTGACGCAAATATGTTAATGATGGTAAATTTAGTTACGTTCAGTAACATCCAAAATATTCATAAAAAGGGGATTAACATGATGTTAACCAATAAAAAACAAAGTAGATTCGTATATTGCCTTTGCTTACTAGCATTTTTGATTTCTCAATCTAGTATTGGAATTTATAACTTGAGTGATGCTTTACCGTGGTAAAAGAAGTCAATTAACATAATAAATATTTGAATTCGAGGAGAAATCGCATGAAGTTGAAAAATAAGATAGCTATTGTTACAGGTGGCACTAAAGGATTAGGAAAAGCTATTGCTATAGGCTTTTTGAAAGAAGGTGCTACGGTAATTTGTGCAGGTAGACAGCCATATGATTTTGACAAATTTTCTGATCCCTTTCCAAAACAAGCTTCATATCATGAAGTTGATGTCAGAAATCCTAATTCTGTTAAAGAACTAGTTGATAAATGTGTGAGAGTGTATGGGAAAATCGATATTATGGTAGCGAATGCTGGAATATTAAGAGATTCGACCCTAGTTAAAATGTCATACAATCAATGGTTTGATTCTATCGATACCAATTTAAATGGGGTTTTTAACTGTACACATGCCGTTATTCCACACATGATTGAAAAGGGTGGAGGGCATATCATAAATATTTCTTCCGCAGCTGCGTCTAGGGTCAATATAGGCCAAGCTAACTATTGTGCGTCAAAAGCTGGTGTTGAAATGTTCACAAAAGTAGCTGCTACAGAGCTAGGACCTAAAGGAATCATGGTAAATTGTTTATCGCCTGGAATTATTGAAGCTGGTATGGGTGAAAAATTGAGAGAAAATGAGTTTATATGGAAAAAATACACGAAACGTATGTCATTAAGAAGACCTGGAACAGGTGAGGAAGTTGCCCAAGCTGCTCTTTTTTTAGCAACAGAATCGAGCTCATATGTTAATGGACATGTTCTAGAAGTTAATGGTGGTCTTTTGTGGGCATAATTTAATAGAAAAGAGGAGTTTGTTTGAGTCTTTTATTAGAAGAATTGTCTCAAATATCTAATAGAACAGGATTGGTGTATGGGGTAGGGATTAAAGGAACTGGAATGTGCGTACCTAATAAGACCATAACGAATGAGTTTTGGGAAGAGCGTTTAAATACGACGAGTAACTGGATTAAAGAGAAAACGGGAATTATTGAACGTCGCCATTTAGACCAACATGAAACTACTTCTGATATGTTTATAGCTGCTGCCGAGCAAGCTTTAGTAAGAGCAAATGTCACAGCTGACGAATTAGATGCCATTATTATTGCTACTATTACACCAGATTTTCCGCTTCCATCTACAGCTTTAATAGTTAAAGAGGCATTGGGTGCGAATAAAGCCCTTACTTTAGATTTGACACAGGTAGCATGTTCAGGGTTAATTTATGGCATGCATTTAGGTGCTCATTTGTTACAAAATAAAGTTCTGAAAAATATCCTAGTTATAGGAGGAGACGCCCTATCCAGAATTTACAATCCTAATGAGCGGGGGTCCTGTGTGTTTTTTGGAGATGCATGTGGGGCCATTATACTTCAAAGAACTAAAACTACTTCTATGGGAATTTTAGGGTGGGATATTGGGTCAAAATTGAACTTCGATGGAGCAGGCATATCACATGGAGGAGCATCAAAAAAGATAACCCATGAAGCTTTAGATAAGGGAGAACATTATTTATATATGAATGGACGAGAAGTGTGGAAAGAAGCAACAACGGTTCTACCTGACACTCTTCAAAAGTCTATACAAAATGCTAATTTACAAGTACATGATATTGATTTCTTCATCTTACATCAAGCGAATGAAGTATTAATTAAAAAGGTATTAGAAGTGCTTCACATCAGTGAAAATAAGGCTCTGTTTAATGTGCATAAATATGGAAATACAGGCGCAGGGACTATTCCAACTGTACTGCATGAAGCCATAATAAAAGGAAAAATAGAGGATGGGGACTTAATAGCCTTTGCAGGAATCGGAGCAGGATTTAAGTGGGGTTCAATGGTTATGAAATATTCTTCAAACCCTCAAGACTTTGAGTAAGGAGTATAATTCCATGAATAAAAAAATCCGATCAGTTGGCATTTTTGGAGCAGGTTCTTATGTTCCAGAGAAAATTTTAACCAATAAAGAGTTGGAACAAACGGTGGACACAACAGATGAATGGATTACCACAAAAATTGGAATTAAAGAGAGAAGAATTGCAAAACCTGGTGAGCTAGCATCAGATATGGGTGCCTATGCTTTACAAGATGCATGTAGTAATGCAGGAATTACTACAGAAGAGATAGATTTAATTATATGCGGGTCAAATACTCCCGATTACAATAGCCCTCAGATGGCAGCGCTTATTGCAAAAAAATTAGGAATTAATCACGCCGTTACTATAGATGCTCGTACCGGAGGTTGTCCGGGTGGCGTTTTTTCAGTAGATATTGCCGCACAGTATGTAGCTACTGGACGCTATGACACAGTGGCTGTCGTAAATGCTGAACTGAATTCTGCCATTCTCGACTGGGAAGATCGTTCAACGTGTGTAATTATGGGAGACGGGGCAGGATGCTTATTGTTGAGGCCTTGTAAGTCAGATACCGGTATTATTCATACAGTTCTACATAATGATCCTTCCGGTTACTTTGTCGCGTACGTACCTTCTGGTGGTACAGCAATGCCTACAACAGAAGATACCCTACAAAAAAAATTAGGTTACTTTCATATGGATGGTCGTGCGATTTGGAATTTTGCCACTGTAGAAATACCCGAACTAATAAAAGAATTATCTAGGGATAGTGGGATTTCGTTATCAGATGTTGATTTATTCATCTCACATCAAGCTAATTTAAATATTATTAAAGAAATTATGCATAAAATCAATGTTCCAATGAGTAAAACGTTCACTAATATTGAAAAATACGGTAATACATCTAGCGCGTCTGTTCTTATAGCCATTTCAGAAGCACTTAAAGAAAACCGAATTAAACATGGCGATCTTATATTTACCTTTGCATTTGGAGCTGGATTATCTTATGGTGCTACAGCTATTAAGTGGTGCGCCAAAGAAGATTTCTTACTGAGCAAATAACGTTGAGAGGTGGGTTTTTATGACAAAAAAAAGAATGGGTGTTATAGGAATTGGAGCTATAGGCAGAGGTGTTGCACATTGTTACGCTTTAGCCGGCTATGAAGTTTGGGCAGTTTCACGACTTGGAGATGATAGAATGTCTACCTATATTGAAAATGAATTTGCCAAAGGTAGACTTACATCAAGCGAAAGAGAAATACTTTTATCTAATATTACAAATTGTAAGTTAGAAGATTTACCAGAAGTAGATTTGGTTGTTGAAGCCATTATTGAAAATATACAAGAAAAGAAAAGCCTGTTTAAATATCTTGATGAGACACAACCTAACTGTACGGTATTGGCCTCATCGACGTCAACACTTCCTATTAGTGAGATTTCGTCAATATCTAATAATAAAAATAGAATAGTTGGTATGCATTTTGCTACTCCTGTTCCTAAAATGGAACTAGTAGAAGTAATTAAGTCCGTTTTTACGGATGAGGAATCACTAAGTAAAACCCTCCATTTTTGTCTCGACATAAAGAAAACAGGAGTGGTAGTTAAAGATTTTCCTGGTTTCGTAATCTCGAGATTAGCTCAGGCTATGATTAATGAAGCAGCATATATTCTTATGCAAGGTATTGCAGATGAAGAAGCAATTGATACTATTGCTAAGTTAGGACTCAATGTACCAATTGGTCCTCTTAAACTAGTGGATCAAACAGGGATTGATGTTGCACTTAGAGGCATGGAATCCATGGAGAAGCTGTTGGGGGATAGACGTTATGCACCATGTCCAATATTTAGACAAAAAGTTTACGACGGTCATATTGGACGTAAAGCAGGGCAAGGATTTTTCTCTTATGAAAATTAAAGAGCCCATAGGAATTAAATCTATTGGAAAATATGTTCCGAGTCAGAAATTGCGGTTAATCACTGGAGATAATGGTGAAGTAATCATTCACGAGGCTTCTAAGGAGGAGACTACATATAAGATGGGATCCATTGCTCTGACAAATGCCTTGGCTGAGGGGGGGATTAATAAAAGTGATTTAAAACATTGGCTTCACTGTAACGATGGTCCAGGAGACTACTTATTTCAGTTAGTCGGTCGAAAAATATTAGACGAAGTTGAAATAGGCTCTTGTCATACTTACAATTTATATCAATCTTCAAATTGTTCACTCTTAGCTATTAAATTATTAATTGATCATTTACGTAGCGATTCAACTGCTTTAATCGGTGGAGTTTCAACCAGTAATTCATGGAAGAATCATACCTATGATCGTAGAGTAGGTGATGCAGTCTTTGGTGATGGTTCAGCCGTATTACTTTTAGAGAAAGGCAATGATTCTTACACTTTTGATTTTTTTACTATGAAAACAATAGGCAAATACCATGATGTTGCAGCTTTTCAAGCTGGTGGGTTTTTAGAAGAAATTAGTCAAAAAACGGTTAAAGAGGACTCCTTTAAATACAACATTATCAATGAACGTTCTTACGAGGAACTTAAAAAGATTAGTGTTGATATTGGTATTCAAACCATTGAGAAAACACTAGAAAAAGCTAAACTTTCTCGAAATGATATTGATTTATTAGTTTTGCATAGTCCAACTCCAAAAATATCAAGTTCATTTATTAAAGAACTAGCACTAAACTCCTCATCTTTTATAGAAACAGTAAATGATTTTGGATATATGTGTTCGTCTGGAATATTACTGTCTCTGTATGAAGCAGTCTATAATTATCAACTTAAAAAAGGTAGTAAAATTTTAGTTACTTCGTTGGGGATAGATGGAAATTGGTGTTCCGCAATTATAACAGTTTAAATAAAAAAAGAAATGGGAGATAGTATGGTAGGTATAGCTGGAATTGGAGTAGCTTTTCCTAAAAAAATTGTAGATACATGGGAAACCTATGCAAAGCCTGGTGGAATGAGAAAAGATATATGGGAAAGAATGGGCTGCCATTCTACATATGTACTAGAGCCACCATCAACACCCACGGATTTAGCTATTGAAGCCTCCAAAAAAGCTTTTGCGGAAGCAGGTATTGATCCTGAAGAGGTAGATGTGATTATATGTAATAATTATAATTCAGAATATCTATACTGGCAAACAAGTGCAAAAGTACAGAATTTGTTGGGATGTCACAATGCCTTTACATTTGAGATTTTCGGAGGATGCAATGCTGTAGGATCAGTAATAAGAGCAAGTATAGACTTATTTGAGCAGGATGATTCTATTAAAACATGCCTCGTTGTACTGACAGAAGCTATTAGTGGAGAGACATGGCCACAATTTATCTCGGATGGAGCATGTGTACTCGTTTTAAAGCGTGACTATAAGCACCTAGAATTTCTATCACATAGTCAGGTTAGTGACATATTTCCAACCATGCAACGACTACCTATTGGAGGAACTGCTTCGCCATTCACAAAAGATATTATATTTGAAGGCAATGTCTATCAAAACTTTGAGTTTAGTGCAGTACAGTTCCGGCAAGAAATCAAGCCGCTTATTTATCCTTCATGTAAAAAAGTGATAGATGAATCACTTGAAAAAGCTGGCTATACGACAGCAGATTTAAGTCAAATTTTCTTTGTTCATCAACAAAAATATGTTAATAAGAGCATGTTAGAGATGTTTAATTTACCAACAGATCTTTCGCCTCTTGACTATATAGATGATATGGGTCATGTGTCAGGATGCGATGTATTTATTTGTCTAAAAAAAGCACTTAATGATGGAAAAATACAAAAGGGAGATATAATGTCTTTTGCCGTTATGGGGTTAATGGATTTTCATGGATGGGTTATTCGTTACTAAAGAAATGAGGAAATAATATGATTGAAAATACAATTGGTATAAGGGCTGTCGGTAGCTTTATTCCTAAAACCACAAAAAAAATGGTATCTCCTAGTGGAGACCATGTGTCTATTAGAGTGGCTACAAAACATGAAACGCCTTACAAAATGGGAGCGGATTCAATACTAGATATGGTGAAAAAGGCAGAAGTCCTGCTAGAAGAATTAGAAGGACAATACTTTTTCTTTAATGAAGAATCTTACGGAGATTATCTGTTTCAAATGCACGGAAGACAAATTATGGATATTGTAGGGGTTAATCGAATTACTTCTTTTAACTTATTACAAGGAGGTAGTTCTTCATTAATGTTAGTTAAACTATTAATGAATCACCTCATTGCTAATACTAATGTGCGTTTTGGTATTGTGGGTTCACCCCAATCATGGGAATACCATAGTCAAAACCGACAGCTTGGCAATGCAATATTGGGAGATGGAGCTGCCAGTCTTATTTTAGAAAAAGGCTATCAAAGAAATCGAATTCTCTCTATTGCTACTAAAACCTTAGGGAAATATCATGATGTCCTCTTTAATGAGGTAGGAGGATGGAAGAGTCCTATTGCCGATGGCCCATGTAAAGAAGGTAAATTTATATATAAAATTCAAAACCTTCCTCATTATAAGGAAGTTGAAGAGAGTAACTTTCTTATACTTCAAAACGTAATGGGTGAAGCTCTTCAAAAAGCTCATTTATCCTTTAGCGACATTTCCTTATTTGCTATTCATAGCCCAACTAGATTGCATCACGATCGGTTTGCAAAGCACTTTGAAATATCAGAGGAAATGATTATTGATAGTGCAGAAGAATACGGCTTTATGTGCTCCGCCGGTATCCTGTTATCTATTGGTACAATATTAGAAAATAAAGATTTAAAAATAGGTACTAAAGTGATGGTAAGTTCTTTTGGGGTTGATGGTAACTGGGCTGTAATGATAATAGAAATTTAACTAAGGAGATGGAAAGAAGTTGAGTCAAAGTATTGGAATTTCTGGAATAGGTGTCTCATTACCTGAAAACTTAGTTAGTACTTGGGATGTATTGGCGCCTGCTGCTAAAATTAGAGAAACTTTAAAAGAACGGTTAGGTTGCAATTATGTCCCGTTAGCTACTTCTGAAGAGAATCCAATGTTATTTTCTTTAAAAGCAGCTAAAGAGGCGATGAATGAAGCGTCAGTCATTCCGGAAGAAGTAGATTTTATAATTGCAAATAGTCTTTCAAATGATTATGAAAAGTGGCAAAGTTCCGCGTTTCTAGCCTATGAACTAGGGTGTATAAACGCTAGCACAATTGATGTGTATGGAGGATGTAATACAACCGGCGCTGCTTATCATATGGCAATTGATATGATAAAAGCGGATGAAGAAATTAACACAGTTTTAATTGCCTTAACGGAACATTTAGGTGGAGGAACTTTCCCTCAGTTTATTGGAGATGGAGCTTGTGCGTTAGTTATTCAGCGAGGCTCTACTAATCTTGTTTCATTGGAATACGTCAATTTAAATGAAACAATGCCTAGTTTAGGGGTTATGAAAGAAGGCGGAGTAATCATGCCTTTTTCAAAAGATACGTCTTTTGATGGTGGCTGGGAAGACCAAGTTGATTTTAATGTTGAAAAATACAAAACTGAATTAAAACCAATCTTCTCTCAAATATCAACAAAGCCTATTCTAGAACTTTGTAAAAAGTTTGGAATTTCAGTTCATGAACTAGATATGTTATTTATTGTTCATCAACAGGCACATTATCATTTATCAATTGCTAATTTATTAGGAATTAAACCTAGCAAAGTGCCCATTCAATATATTGAAAACCTAGGGCATATTAGTGGGTTTGATATCTTCATTTCTCTGAAGTTAGCTATTCAGGATGGATTAGTCAAAAAAGGGGATCTGTTAGGAATGATGGCGATGGGATTAGGAGAATGGCATGCTTTTCTCTTGCGTTATTAGTCTCGTATTGGTCTAAAAGGGAGTGTCAGTTATGGAAGATGTAGTTGGTGTTTTAGGTGTATCCGTATATTTACCACCACGAAAAGACATTAGCGACTTAGTAAACACAGGGCAATTATCTTCGGAAAAATTTAATAGAATAGGCGTTTTATCAGTGCCTGTATCAGTAAACGAAATAGGTAGTGATCTTGCTATTAAAGCAGGAAAAGAGGTGTTGTACAAAACGAACATCTCTCCAGATGAGATTGATATTTTAGTGTATGTGGGAAGCGCAATGCCCGATTATCAAGTTTGGCTTCCATCTGCAAGAGTTTGCAACGAATTAAATATAAAAAATGCGTTTGGTTTTGATTTAAACATGGGCTGCGGAAGCTATCAGGCCGCTATAAAATTTATATCAGAAGCCCTTAAGAATAATGAAAAGTGGAAAACCGCGTTGCTGGTCTCAGGAGACAATTTTGACCATTTAACTACAAATAGAGAAACAAACGAGGTCATAATGGGTGACGCTGGTGCTGCGATAATTTTACAGAAGGGATATAAGCACAATGTATTTTTTGGTTATGAAGCCATTACTAGAGGTTATTACCATGATTTAACTTTCTATACAGGATTTACTCCTGCAGCTACAAAGTTTGTAGAAGATAATCCTAAAGTAAAACCAAACCTATGGACTTTTGCACGAAGTGAGAAAATGAATGATTTATTAAAAGAAAATGTACCTAACTATATTAATATGGCAAACCGTGTATTGAAAGATCAAGGTCTTACTATACAAGACATTTCTTATGTCATTGTGCCAACTGGTAGGTTGGATCTTATGAAAAAAATTGTAGATGAATTAGGTTTTCCTAGAGAAAAAACAAATATCCAATTCTTATCTGATTTAGGAGATTGTGCATCTTCTTCATTTGCCATAGATGTAAATAACATTCTTGAACATTTTAAGCCCCATCCTGGTGAATATACCTTATGCATAGGAGCAGGTCTTGGTATATCATGGATGGCTTCAATTATTAAACATTAAAAAAAGGACGTGCAATATGAGTAAACCTAAACATTCAGCAAAAATTATTGGAACAGGGGCCTATGTACCAAACAAAGTATTAACAAACTTCGATTTGGAGAAGTTAATGGACACAAGTGATGAGTGGATACAAGAAAAATACGGTATTAAAGAGCGTCGTATTGTCTCAGAATCTGATGAGCAAAACATCTCAGATTTGTCATATAAATCCGCTGTAAAAGCTTTAGAGTCAGCAAATTTGAAACCAGAAGATTTAGACCTTATTATTATCGCTTCTATACATTCAGATATAAAGAGTCCTGCAACTGCTTGTATATTGCAGGGGATGCTGGGGGCTAAGAATGCGGTAGCATTTGATATGAATATTGGAGGGTGTCCTAACGCAGTATTTGCTATGACCACAGCATTAAATTTCTTAGATGGAGAGCGCTTTAAAAGAGCCCTTGTAATCTGTACAGAAATATATTCGCGATTTATAGATTGGTCATATCGTAACACGGCTTGCTTCCTTGGTGATGGATCTGGAGCGGTTATTTTAGAATCCTGTGATAAAGAGGAAGGCGTACTAGCTTATAACCTATATACAGACGGAACAAAGCATAACAAAGCGTGGTGGCCAGGCGGAGGAACGAAGCTAGTACCTGAAAATGAGCAAACTCCCCATATTGAAGGAAGAGACGTGTGGGAGTTCGGAAATACAGCTACTCCGAATGTTATAGTGGAAACTGTTTCAGATGCAGGTTTAGAGATGGAAGAAGTGGACTTTGTTATTTTTCATCAAGCAAACGTTAACATTATTAATAATGTTATGGATTTAATAGGTTTACCACATGAAAAGACATATATGAACAACTATAAATATGGGAATACAGGCGGTGCCTCCTCGCTGATCGCTCTTGATGAAGCCATTAGCTTAGGAAAAATAGTACGTGGCGATAAACTAGCAATTTGCTCTTATGGAGCAGGGTTAGCATGGGGATCGATGGTAATGAACTACTAAACCTTAATATGTATAAGAGGAGTTAACCATTATGATAAAAATAAATCAACTTTCCAAAAACTTCAATAATGGAAAAGGCATATTTGATCTTTCATTTGAGGTGAAGAAAGGAGAAGTTTTCGGATTTCTTGGTCCAAATGGTGCAGGTAAGTCTACTACAATTAGGAATTTAATAGGTTTTACGAAGCCTACTTCTGGAGAAGCATTTATAGGGGGATTTAACTGTTGGACAGAGTCTGATAGGATTCAAAAAATAACAGGTTATCTTCCAGGAGAAATCGCCTTTATAGATAATATGAATGGTCTTCAATTCTTAAAATTAATTGGAGATATGAAAGGTATTAAAGATACGATGAAGAGAGACGAATTAATTCGTCGATTACAATTTGATGTTAAGACACCTATTAGAAAAATGTCTAAAGGTATGAAACAAAAAGTAGGAATAGTAGCTGCTTTTATGCATCAACCAGAGGTACTAATTTTAGATGAACCTACATCAGGACTTGATCCTCTCATGCAGCAAATTTTTATTGAACTTGTATTAGAAGAAAAGAGAAAAGGAACAACTATACTAATGTCCTCACACATGTTTCAAGAAGTAGAGAAAACGTGTGACAGAGTGGCCATAATAAAAGATGGTAAATTAGTTAGTATAGAAAACGTACATGACCTTAGAACTCACCAGAGAAAAGTTATAGAAGTCACTGCTGATTCTCAAGAAAGTATTGCTTTCCTTAGAAAATCAAATCTTCTTATTGAAAATATTAGCGATTTGACTGCATCCATTGTAGTTCAAGGAGACTATAATAATTTCATTCAAATTCTGTCTTGTATAGGAGTTATGAATATTCAGGTAAGAAATATGGATTTAGAAGATTTATTTATGCATTACTATAACCCTACTAAGCTAGCATCTACATTTAATAAGAAGGAGTTAATTGCGAAATGAATTTTCATCTCTTAAAGGCGAATATAAAGTCTCAATCTAAAAATCTTTCTACTTATGCATTGGGTTCATTAATGTATCTCTGGATACTAATATGGGTATTTCCTTCTATTGTCTCAACTAAAGGAATTAATGAGCTTATTAATTCCTTACCTGACAATTTCCTTCAAGCCACTGGTTTAGAAGGAGGAATAACAGAGCTTAACAGCTATTTGGCAGGAGAATATTATGGATTAATTTTCCTCCTTTTATTAACTATATTTAGCATTGTAGTTTCCACGCAGTTAGTAGCACAGCTTGTTGATCGAGGAGCTATGGCATATCTTCTCACCACTCCATCTTCAAGGGTAAGAGTAGTAACAACACAAGCCGTTACTCTAATTATAGGATTAGTTACTGTAGTTCTCTTTAATTACGTAGGTGGAATAGTTGGCGCAAGTCTATTTCTGGAGAAGCATCAAATTAATACATCTGTATTTCTAAAAATTAACATCATGGGAGGGATGCTATTTCTTTTGGTGTGTGCATATTCATTCTTCTTTTCATGTGTGCTTAATGATGAAAAATATGCAATGGGAGCCTCCGCTGGTTTAACTTTATTTTTCTATGGGCTAGATATGTTCGGGAAATTAAGTGAGGATTTAGAATGGCTAAGAAATATCTCTATTTTTGGTTTATTTAGGCCCCAAGAAATAGTAGCTGGAAAGTATGAAATTGGAACGTCATCTATTCTACTTTTGCTTGCATCTCTTGTCACATTTATCTTGTCTATTGTGTTATTTAAAAAACGTGATCTACCTTTGTAAAAAAAATATATATAAAAGGAGTAAAGAGTATGAAATATTCTATTTTCTCACTTGCTGATCATTATGAAGATAGCTCCATACATTTACAATCACACTACAAACAAGTGCAAGAACAAATTGAATTAGCAGACCAATTGAATTATAACACGTTTTGGCTTGCGGAGCATCATTTTCAAAATGTACATGGAAGTATTATGTCACCTGCTGTATTTCTATCGTCCGTTTCTAAAACTACTCATAATATAGGACTGGGTACCGCTGTTTCAGTACTTCCCTTGCATAACCCTATTCGGGTAGCAGAAGACTTTGCGATGCTAGATCTTCTTTCTGGAGGAAGAATGAGATTTGCTGTAGGTAGTGGATATCTACAGCATGAATTTAAAGGGTTTGGTGTGGAGTTTAGCGATCGGATATCTATGCTCAATGAAGGCATGGATTTAATTCTACAATTATGGACGGAAGAACAGGTGGATTTTATAGGGGAATATTATAAGTTTAGTGGATCGTTAAATGCCAGACCAACAAGAAATATGAAAAAACCTCTTGTAGCTACAGTTCGTAAAGAAGCGGTGGAAGCCATGGGAAAGAAAGGAATGCCTATTTTTATCTCTTCCCTTTCTGTAAAAAAATTTGAACAGGTAAAAACGATGGTTGAAACTTATCGTGAATTTTATCAACAGAATCATCATTCTGACAAAAATCATGATATTTCTTATTGCCTAAACATCGTGCTTGACCATGATGAACACGTAGCAAAACAGATGGGATTTAAAGCCCTACAGAAGCTATTCGATTATAGAGAAGTAAAGCGGACACCAGAAAATTTTATGGAATCAGGCCTTTGTTTTTTCGGAACACCACAACAAGCGGTTAAATTAATTTCTTCTTACGAAAAAAGTGGGATTACTGAATTAGTTCTATCAGTATCATTTGGAAATATCACACATCAAGCAGCATGTAATACCATGAATTTATTTTCGAAAGAGGTAGTACCTTTATTAGAAATTGAACAGCTCTCATTACAATCATAATTATTAATGTGGAATTTAATAAAGGGAGATTTTTTATGAGGAAGAAAAACGTCATTCAGAATGTTGGCATATTAGCAACAGGGAAATATTTGCCCACACGTGTCATGACAAATAAAGAGTGGGAAAACATAGTAGATACTTCAGATGATTGGATCGTAAATAAGTTAGGAATACATGAGCGCAGGATTGCAGCAAGTGAAGATGTAACGTCTGATCTAGGCGTAAGGGCTATACAGGATGCTGTTAGAAGAGCGGGAATTTCACTTGATGAAATTGATCTTCTAATATCTGGTTCAAATACGCCAGATCATCAAAGTCCACAATTAGCTACAATGATTATGAAAAAGCTTGGGATGAGAAATACTCCTGGTTTTGATGTTCGGTCAGGTGGATGCTCAAGTGGTGTTTTTTCTCTGGAAGTGGGAGCTAAATTTATAAGGGATGGAACTTATAGAACAGTAGCAGTAGTAATACCTGAAATTAATTCTAGAGTAGTGTCTTGGAAGGACCGATCAACTTGTGTAATTTTAGGGGATGGAGCTGGGTGTTACATATTGAGAGCCACAAAGGATCATACCGGTATTCTGCACACCGAGCTAGGAAGTGAACCGTCAGGGTATTTTTCTGCGTATGTGCCAGCGGGAGGGAATGCACTACCTCTCACTAAGGAAAATGTGGAAGATGGCTTGCAATATTTCCACATGACAGGCCCTGACATTTATAAGTTTGGAACAGAAATTATTCCTAAATTAGCTTTAAGTTTAACGAATAGCATCAACACCTCTTTGGAAGATGTTGATTTATTCCTCACCCATCAAGCCAATATGAACATTATAAAAAAAGGATTAGATGATCTAGGTGTACCTTTTGAAAAAGCCCTAATAAACGTTGATCGCTATGGAAATATGGCGGGGGCTAATTTACCAGTTGCACTAACAGAAGCAATAGATGCTGGTATATTAACGCCAGGGAAATTAATTTATTTAATAGTGTTCGGGGCTGGTTTATCCTACGGAAGTATGGCTATACGTTGGTGCAGTCCAGAAGACTTTATTTAAAGAGGTGTTTTTTTTGAAACATGTTGGAATCTCAAGTATTGCCACATATATACCTACTAATAAATACAGCACACATAATTTGGTAAAAAAAGGTTTTATGCAAGAAAGAGTCTATAATAAAATTGGTGTAAAAGAAGTTCCTATAGGAGAAGAACAAGAAACACCTACCGAAATGGCTATTAAAGCTGGTCGGAAATTACTATTGCAAGAAAATGTTGATTTTCAGGAGATTAATTTACTTGTTTACGTAGGAGCAACTCCTCCAGATTTCCTTTTATGGTCTGCAGCAGCTAAGATAACACATGAATTAAATCTGAAAAATTGCTTTAGTTTTGAAATTCAGCTTGGCTGTGGTGGATTACAGGCAGCTTTTCAAGCTATTAAAGCAATGATGTTAAGTAATGACAAATGGACTAAAGCTCTAGTTGTAACAGCTGACAAGTGGGGACCTTATACGAAGGAACGATCAGGAGCCGGATTAATTTTTGGAGATTCAGCAGCGGCAGCTCTACTAGAGAAAGGAAACAATGTTTTAAATCGCTTCATTTGTTTTCATGGTCACACAGACGGTCAATTCCACTCTCTTGGACATCTATCAAGTGGAACCACTTATACAAAACGTTTAATGAATCAATATCCTGATTTAGTAGAAAATCAATATTCAATTATAGATGGAAGTACAATACCACTTCTTAATGAGGTAAATGTTGCAAACTATAAAAAAGTAGCAACTCAAGTACTATCAGATAGTAAGTGGGAATTAGAAGACGTAAGCTGTATAATTCTTCCATCAGGTAGAAGAGATTTAATGGAAAGAATTATACAAGAACTTTCTTTGAGTGTTGAAAAAACCAATATGCCTTTTTTAGCTCAACAAGGTGATCTTGGTGCACCTGGATTACTCGTTGATTTAGAGAATATACTGAACTGTCACAATTTGAAAAAAGGGGATAAAATTTTAATTTTATCTGCTGGTGTAGGAATTACTTGGATGGCCTTGACTCTTCAAGTATAAATATTTGTATATCTAACTAACTTTTCATTGAAAATTATAGGTATGGCTAACAAGAAAAGCTTCGATTATTATCGAAGCTCTTCTTAATTATCTTTTAAAAATTTTAATCAATTGCTGAATGTTTAGTTTATTTTTACGAAAGTTAGTTTTATTATTAATAAAGATATACATGCATATAGTTTACAAAACACTTTTAAAGATTTACGGCTAGTATTGTATTATCACATGCTGAATTAAAGGTAGGGAGGGCGCTGATGCCAAAAGTTCAAGCAAACGGTATCTTTATTAATTATGAAGTTAGAGGAGAAGGAGAACCTTTATTATTATTACATGGCTTAGGAGCTAGCTGGAAAATGTGGGTGCCTCAAATTGACTATTTATCTCGCTACTTTAAGTTAATTATGATAGATATGCGTGGCCATGGGCAAACTTCTAAATATTTTCCAAATAACAAGTATAATACACTCTTGCTCGCAGAAGATATTAAGTTTTTTTTGGATGCTCTTGGTATTAAGAAAGTAAACATGCTCGGAGTCTCGCAAGGGGCAGTAGTTGCACAATTGTTTGCTATTAAAAATAGTAGCTATATTAAAAAGCTAATTTTATCAAACAGTTATAGTGAAATTCCTACTAAGTTATCTAAGTGGGTTTTAGGAGCTTCTAATCTTGTTATACAAGCTCTTCCATATAACACTGTTGTAGAACTAATGTTAAAAGTTTATAAAAACGATGAATATACAAAAAAAATATTAAGAAACTCGTTTAGCTTTGATAAGAAAATGTTATTGTCTGCTAAAAAATCTACTTTTCCTACTCACACGAGCGAGTTAACTCATATAAGCTGTTCGACACTTGTTATGGGAGGAAATCAGAAAGTAATGGGAGTAGACGAGAAAAAAGCATCACAAATTATTTTTAATCAAATTCCAAACGCAACTTTGGCTTTATTTTCTGATGCCTTTGATCCTTTAAGTACGATGAAAAAAGATATATTTAACGAGATGGTAATGTGTTTTATAACGGATAATGACTTTAAGAGCTATCCAAATGTGCAGTTCTTCTATCACTAAGCTTTGTTTCTGGTATTTTTCTAACATTATAGACTTGGAATAATTCGAGATATAATATCTATCTCAACTACAGTCTTAAGCTAGGTATTATTATAAAAAGTGGGGAACAGGAGAAAATAAAATGAGTTATAATCCAAGAGTTGATATTAAACAACGCATGCATAATCAAAAGCTTTATTACTGCAACGATGAAGGTATTTTAAATGAGCAAGCGCAGCAGTTAGAACTTCTGTATGACTTTAATCATACGAGACCAAGCGAGCAGAAAAAAAGGGACGAGCTGTTAAAGAAAATGTTTAAAGAGATTGGGGTAGATTGCTATATTGAGCCGCCTTTACATAGTAACTGGGGCGGTAAAAATGTTCGATTTGGAAACGGAGTATATGCGAATTTCAACCTAACGCTCGTTGATGACACCGATATTTATGTGGGCGACAACGTCATGTTTGGACCAAATGTCATTGTGTCTGCTGGGACGCATCCGATTCATCCAGAGCTCCGCAGAAAGCAAGCGCAGTTTAACGTACCGATACATATTGGAAATAACGTCTGGATTGGCGCTCAGGCCGTCATTCTTCCAGGCGTACGCATTGGGGATAATTCCGTTATTGGCGCTGGGAGTATCGTGACAAAAGATATACCAGCGAATGTAGTGGCGGTAGGGAATCCGTGCAAAGTGGTACGCGAAATCAATGAACGGGACATGACGTATTATTACCGAGATATGGAGATTGATCTCGATTAGTTCATGACATAGGATAGATTCTTTTACTAACGCTTCTTTTTTGTTAAAATATGGATAATAACACACTGATGAGAGGTGAACGAAATGGGTAAAGAAAAGGAACGTTTCGAATACACCACTGAAAGACGAAGACAACAAGAGTTAAAAAGAAACGCTTCCTTTAGCCAAGGTTTTAACCGCGCTACTAATGGAAGTTTAATTGACTTAGTGAATGGACTAGGGTGGAAAGGCTTGGGCATTTTAATTCTACTCCTGCTTGTTGTCTTTACTGCCTTTATCTTGTTTTAAAAGGAAGCTTTAAAAACGAAGGAATACGTTTGCTATTTCTTCGTTTTTACTTGTTAACAAGCCTAGTGAAGCATTATCCTAAGTTACACGTAGAAACGTTTTATCTATCGTATACAGAAAGAACAATGATGGAGGTACAATCGATGTACGTGACAATTGCAGATTTTAGTAGAGAATGGAATTGGGAGGCGACGCTCACTCAAAAGGTTTTGAAGGGGTTAACGGACGATTCATTGAATCAAAAGGTTTATCCAGAAGGGCGTACGTTAGGAAGAATTGCTTGGCATTTTACAATAAATATTCCAGACTATTTAGCCCACTTTGGTCTAAAAGTAGAAGGAATAGAACAGACAAAAGACGTTCCTACCTCAGCAAAAGAAATAGTGGAAGCATTTGAAAAGATAAGCTCGTCTGCAATAAAAACCATTGAACAGCAGTGGACAGATGAATCTTTACAGAAAGTGCAAATGGCATTTGGGCGGGAAGAAACAAATGCCCAAATTTTAATGGGGCTTATTAAGCACATTATTCATCATCGCGGTCAGGTTACAATCCTTATGCGACAAGCTGGAATTAAGCCCTTTGGCGTTTACGGGCCATCAAAAGAGGATTGGATTCCACTAGGTGTCGAAAATCCACCACTTTAATCGTTTGTAGAAGGAAAGGGAAACCCGATATATTGGGGTTCCCTTTATAATGATTTATGATTCGCTTTCACAGTTACTAAAGCTCTTGTTTTTACATAATCTCTGACAAGCTTAATGCTCGTGACGATCATTACCAAACTCGCCCCTAAGAAGGCCGTTCTTTGATAGATCGCATAAAGCACGATAGTAACAGCAATGCATATGCATAGTGCCAAGATAGACATCATATAGGATTGTTGCTTTCGTTTGTTTCGCTCTTCATATGACTGTTGATCTGAAAAAATTTCCCGATTCGGATTGCTTTGCTCCGTGTAAAAAATATGTTTGGAGTACCATTTGCTTTTAGATAGCAGCGTCCACTTTGCGTCTTCAAACAACTCCTTATATTCTTCAAACTGTTCCTTTTTTCCAAATGTACGATAGTCAATTTTGTAAATTCGCTGCTTTTCTTCCTCTGTACGTACAGGGTGGAAGACGTACTGACAAGCTTCAAGATCTTCAGAGTCGTAGCTTGCTAGCATCCAACCATCTTCTAGCATCTCCTGTAACCATTTCTCTTCTTCTTTAAAGTCTACAAATGTTTGATATACCTTTTTTACTGATTTCTTTTGCGTCATTGCTGCTCTCACTTTCCTATCTGTTTTTTCTCTGTTAGGCGCGCCATCTGCAAAAAACGTTCATATTCAGCGCGTAAAATTTCTTTCCCATACTCTGTAAGGCAATACGTTTTTTTCTTCCGTTTATCCGTTTCTTTTTCAATCATTTCAATTAACCGCTGCTTTTGGAGGTTATTTAACACACCATACAGTGTTCCAGGCGCAATAAGCATTGATCCTTCACTAAGGTCTTCAATACTTTTAATAATTCCATACCCGTGCAGAGGCTCATCATATAAAGCGAGCAGCACTAAATAAGTCGTTTCAGATAAAGGATTCATATAGGCACCTCATTTTATATTTCGACAGTCGATATATCGACACTCATTATATATAACTATAAATTTCTTTAAATGTCAATTTTCTCTAAAAAATAGTACGTACTGATCAGAAAGTATATGTGTGTAATGAAACATCTTATTTACTTGAAAATAGTTATGTAAACTAAATTAAAAAGAACGTATGTATAAAAAAAGCTTGAAGCACATCTATAGGCTTCAAGCTTTTTAAGGTTTAAAACGGCCGTTATTTAGCCATACGCTTTTTTCGACTTGCATGTTGAATCGCGTGAATAATTCCAACGACAATATAAATAAGCCCATTTGCGACAAGTACAAGCATAATAATCGCAGCTTCCTTACCCGCCTCACTTGCCGAAACAAGAGATGCAAGGGGCAGCACCATAATGGGGGATGCGACACATAAAATGATTCCTAAAATCCAAAATGGAATCCTTTTTCTCAGTACAACAGCAAATCCATTAAAAATAATGAATAGGCCGATCAGTACTGACCAAAACATACCGTCCATCAAAATCCTCCTCTGTTACTCACTCATTTTTTAACTATATGACAAAATGAGCGCTAGCGCAAAGGATCGAGCGAAATATCACAAATTCTACTGAAGAATGTTAACTTTTTTCGACTTTTGGCCAATAACGTTCGCTAAAAAACTGGATCACGTCTTCTTTATAGTGAAATTGTTGATTTACGCCTTGTAGAACCTGGTGGTCGTGCGTAGACGTTTTCCCTGTTTGTAACATTTCCGTATATAAGTTCAAGTACGGGAGCTGCTGAGTGGACGCATGAACCAATTCTGTCTCGATATCATAGAAAACCCTTTTAAAACAGCCTTTAAGGCACTTATGTTGCCATGTACGTCTGCGAGCAATGCTATTTTATGTTTCATCTCTATTTTCTCTCCTCTTTCTAAATACGAATCAACCTTAAATTCTTCTCATACCAATGTTTATTTTACTATAAATTCCATATAAGGAGATGAATAGGTAGAATTTTTTCTTCTTTTCTAACGAATAAGCCTAAAACCTGGTTGTACCATTTTCATAAGATAGTAGAAAAGTTGCAAAAGGGTGGAGACAAATGAAAAAGTTAAGTATCTCTTTTAGCGCACGAATTTTTATTTTGATGATGTTAATTTTAACGCTAAGTGTTGGGCTTAGCATAAGCTCCTATGTTTATATTAATAAAATTACCAATGATTCTCGAGAGATGTATTCGGAGGGATTGATCTCTACTAATTGGATTAAATCGCTTCAGTATAACATCCGAGTAGATGAATCATTATTGCTTAAAAACATGCTTACAACAGATCAAAAATTAATTGGATTGTACAATGAAGAATTACGTAAGAATGATAGCGAAAAAACGTCCCTATTGAAAAATTATAAGAGTAGCAAAATGAACACAATCGAAAAACAAAAAATAGCAGAGCTAAATCAAGCCCTTATTGATTATAATTTAGTTCGACAAGACGCGCTTGAATTAACCAATCAAAATAAAAACAAAGAAGCCATTTCGTACTATCTTAAAAATGTCACACCTAAATTAACTGTGGTAAATAATTTGTTGAGTACGATTGTACAACTGGATTCAAACGAGGCAAAAGAAACGCAAGAAGAGTCGTCTGAACATGCCCAAAACGCGACATGGATTACGTTAGGTATTAGTATCACGTCTTTCGTTCTCTTTATATTTCTATTAATATATATTATGCGTCTCATTAAAAATCTCAAATCCACCATCTTAGAAATTAACCGAAGTTCTCATACGTTAACAACAAGTACAGAAGAGCTAACAGCAATAAGTGAACAAGCAAAGGAGGCTGCGAACCAAATTGCGCGAGATGTACAGGAAGTAGCAACAGGAGCATCTCAACAAGGGCAACAAGCAACAGAAGGAGAAAAAGGAACAGCGGAATTAACCATTGGAATTCAGCGCATTGCTGACAATTCAACGAACGTAGCCGATCTTGCGCTTAAAGCTTCTGAAGGGGCTAAAAATGGGGAACAGTTTGTTAAGAAAGCCGTTTCTCAAATGAAAGAAATTAATCAGGCTATCGAAGGAACAGGAAAAGTCATTGTCGTCTTAAATCAGCGTGCAAAGGATATTGAACGGATCGTCAACGTAATTACTGACATTGCATCACAAACGAACTTATTAGCTCTAAATGCTGCGATTGAGGCGGCTAGAGCAGGAGAACAAGGGAAAGGCTTTGCTGTTGTAGCCGGAGAAGTGCGTAAACTAGCGGAGCAATCAGGTAATTCAGCACGAGAAATTACGGATTTAATTAAGGGTATTCAGAATGACTCCATTCACTCCGTCGAATCAATGAACAAAGTAAGAGAAGAGTCACATGAAGGAACAAGAATCATTGAGCAAGTAGGACTCGTATTTGAGGATATTTTGCATCAATCGGAAAATGTCGCGACGCAAATTCAAGATGTATCCGCTACTTCAGAAGAAATTTCGGCTGTCAGTGAGCAGTTGAACGCCGCTATTGGCGAAATTAGCACCATATCTATTCAAACTGCACGGAACTCGCAAAATGTCGCTTCCTCTACTCAACAGCAATTAGAAATGGTCGAGGATCTTGTGAAATCGACCACCTTACTATCTAAAATGGCAGAAGACCTTCAGCTTTTGATTAAGAAGTGCGCCATTTAAAATATTAAAAAAGAACATGTGCTTAGTAGCCTGCACATGTTCTTTCTGTTTCTACACTTGGAATGACATACTATGGTCATTTTGAAATCTACATACCCGTTTCCTTGCCTTGTTTAGGGGAAATCGAGACTGTTTCTTTTTTCGCAACAGGCGCATTTTTCCCAATCATCACAGAGAACACAACAATAAGAGCTGTAATAATCGTAAATAACGTAATCGATTCTCCTAAAAATAATCCGGCAAACATAATCATTAAAAACGGCTGTAGATATTGGATTTGACTTACTCGTGCAATCCCACCTAGCGCCATTCCTTTATACCAGGCGACGTACGCAAGAAATTGACTTACGATGGTTAGATAAAGAAAGCCTCCCCACGCTTCAATAGGTGCATGAAGCATGCTTGGGGAAAATTGAAAAATAACTGGAATGACAAAAAACGGTGCCCCAATCATAATCGACCAGGCAATGACTTGCCAGCTTCCTAGTTCTTTTGCCAGTTTTCCACCTTCAGCATAGCTAAGACCGAGAATGATAATGGCTGCGATGAGGGAGAAATCTGCTAATTGGAATGAGCCTAATCCGAGATGAATGGCATAGACGATGACGGCCAACGATCCGATAATACTTGAAAGCCAAAACTTTAATGAAGGACGCTCACCGCCTCGAATAATAGAAAAACCTGCAGTCGATAATGGCAGTAGTGCTACTTCCACAGCACCATGCGAAACAGGGAGAGACTCCATTGAGAACGATGTTAAAAGTGGAAAGCCAAGTACCGTACCAAAGGCGATAATTAGCAAGCTTTTAAACTGTTGACGAGATGGTAACGCTTCTTTTCGAATGAATAAAATAATACCAACCAAAATAGAAGCCGCTACCGTTCTTCCTAATCCAACGATCGTTGCTCCAAAATACTCAACGGCTACACGCGTAGCTGGAAGTGTTAAACTAAAACAAATGACACCTATTGCTCCTAATAACAATCCTACCTTTTCCTTCGATTCCTTTTGCATCTTTTTCTACTCCTATCGTGTGTGTTTGTATCAAAACTGCATGGATGAGGACGTTTTTAGAAACAGTTTTGCTATAATTAACATCATAGTATGGTACAGCCTTTAAAAGAACGACACTTTTCCCCATCTGTATGGGTACAAAAAGGAGAGGGCAGGTAATGACTGCAAAATACATAGAAGTAATGACGAATATTCAGCATCGTTTGGATCGTGGAATTCTACACGCTGGTGATAAACTTCCGTCCGTTCGTCAACTGGCGGAAGAGCTAGCTTGCAGTAAAAATACGATTATTAAGGCATATACAGAATTAGAAAAAGAGCACGTCATTTATTCAATTGCAAAGAGTGGTTATTATGTTGTGACAGATGTAAAACAGGCAAAATCACCTGACAACACGATTGATTTTTTATCGGCAGGACCTGATCAAACCGTCCTACCTTATCGTGAGTTTCAACATTGTCTAAATCAAGCGATTGATCAATACGAGGAAGAGCTGTTTACCTATTCAGATCCACAAGGAAACGTATCACTGCGTAAGGAACTTGTGACTTATCTACAAAACCTTCAAGTGTTTACGTCACCAGAGCGTTTAGTCATCGTATCCGGCTCTCAGCAGGCTCTAAACCTGTTTGTTTCCATGCCTTTTCCGAACGGAAAGAAGAATATTTTAATCGAGCAGCCTACATATTTTGGATTTATTGAGTCAGCACATTTACACGGTGTTCAAACATTTGGAATTCCACTTTCTATGGACGGCATTGATCTTGAGCAGTTAGAGTACATTTTTCGAAATAACGATATTAAATTTTTCTATATTATTCCTCGGTTTCATAACCCTTTAGGTCACTGCTATACAAACAAGGAAAAGAAGAAAATCGTGGAGCTTGCGGAGAAATACGATGTGTATCTCGTAGAGGATGATTTTTTAGGTGACTTAGATTCTGATACAAAAGCAGATCCTTTATTTGCGTTTAATCCTTCTGGTCGTGTTATCTATATTAAGAGCTTTTCTAAAGTGTTTCTTCCTGGACTACGCGTAGCTACCGTCGTATTACCACCTCTTATGCAACACCATTTTTTACGCTACAAATTTAGCGCGGATTTTACAAGCTCGGCGCTATCCCAAGGGGCGCTTGAAATCTACTTGAAAAGTGGCATGTTTGAAACACACCTGAAGAAAGTTCAAAAGCTGTATGATAAAAAAATGAAGCTGTTACAAACATCTTTTGAGGAATTTTTATCACCACAGGTCTCTTTCACAACCCCCACATCAGGATTTTACGCCTCGGTTTTTTTACCACAAAACGTACGTGCAAAGCGTGTTGTGGAGAAGCTAGTCGAACATGGAGTGCACATGGACGATGGCGCGCGTTTTTATTTGCCCGAATATCAACATCAAAACCTACTACGGTTAAGCATTTCACAAGTTCACGAAGATGATATTTTACGAGGGATACAAAAAATGGGCCAGTGTATTCAAGAAATAGAGAAGCGTAAAGAGCAGTGGATACCAGATTCTATTTTTCGAATGTAAGAAAAAGGAGGAAGCTAATGGAGAAACAGGGAGTCGTTTCGATCTGGTTAGGAACGTTTGCATCCACCCAGCTTTTAGACGAATACACGTTTATTTCATATGATGAAGAAGACGACATCAAAGCACCATTTTTTCAGGATTTCCGCATTGATTTACTTGATGTGGATGACGATTTTATGGAAAAAGAGAAAATAGAGAAACCATCAAGTTCTCTGTCAGAATTGTTAGAAGGAGTTTCGTACGACGACATCATTGTACCTCAGTTAAATTCAACACATTTAAAGCGATCTTATAATACCATTATCTTACTTTATAACTACGACTACAAAGAACGTCTGCGATCGGTAGGAAACGTTGACTTTATCGCTGCCGTTCACTACAAATAGAAGGGACAAACCATATGGAACTTCTCGTTTATCTAAAAGATGACGCCAAGAAAATGAAACACATCTTACTTATTCGAAAATACGATCAGCAGCCGTTCAGTCATTTTCAAAAAAGGATTGAAGAGGGGAAGCCAGTTCTTCTATTTTCTGGCTACGATATAGAGGAGTTAGAAAAATTGTATTGTTTGCTAGTAAACTTACAGGAGAACGGAGCAACCATTTGCATTCAAGAGAAGTTTGAAGATGGCAAAAGGATCGAGATTGGCCTAGAAATAATCGCCAATCTAATTGAAAGGGGCTACGAGATTTCTCGTCAGCTTCAAGACTATGATGACCATGTTTTAGCAGAAGAAGAACCAAAATAATATATAATGGTTAATAATACCATTTTGTTATAATAGAAGACGAGGAAAGGAATGGTAACATGAAAAAACAAACCATATTTATTTATCCATCAATCGCACTTTTATCATTTTCCTTGCTTATGACAGGGTGTAGCGATGATGAAGTAGCAGAGGGAAATTCTACAAAAACAGTAGAAAGTATGGAAAAAAAATCATCTGAAGAAAAGCCAAATTCTAGTGAACATGACGTAGACAGTACAAAATCTGAACAAACAGGCACCTCTTCAGAGAATCGAGAAAATTCGAAAGAAAAAACAGATCTACTTTCAGCATACTCTTCGAAAGAGATTGAATATGCACGAGTTTGGCTTCAACTTGGACCAAATCAACAAATTGATCACCTCTATATTCAACATATCAAAGCTGGTACAAAGCTAAATCCTGATGATGAAACAAGTGAAAGTTACCCAGAAGATGTCATTCAATTAGCAGGATCTCGCTTAGCGGATGGTTCAGTCACATATAGTGGAAACGGAAACGGCACAATTAACGTATACAATGTCCCACTTCGCTGGGATGGACAGTATCCTGCCGGCAAGGATTTCTATCAAGACATGATCAACCATACTAAGCTCATTTCAGTAGATGTTGGAAATGATGAGCAGATTATTCAGCTCATCAAAAAGATAGAGGAAAATTAAAAATAAAACGCTTTCAAAAATGTCTTGACTCTCCGGATTTATTGTCATAAAATTAAGTTAATTCTTTCGATACAACAAAATAGCATGTATGGGTATGTGATACGGAGAATCCCCACAAAAGACTAACAGGCAACTGTTCATTCTTTGTGGGGATTTTTTCCGTTGTTAAAGTATAAAACATGGAGGAGATTACATGGAAAAAACAAGAAGAATGTCCCGCATATTTGCAAAAGACGGAAAATCGATCACGTTGGCCCTGGATGGCTATTATTTCTCAACCAAAACAAAAGGAATTGATGAGACCATTTCACAACTTCCAGGCATGATTGAAAATGGTCTTGATGCGGTTCTTGTGACATATGGAATGGCCAAAAGGTATACAGAAGAATTTGCAGATATCGGCATGCTTGTAAGAGCCGACCTTTCCACAAGTGTGTTTGATCCAAATGTTCCTTATACAACAGGAATCGTTACAGTAGAAGATGCTTTAAAACTTGGGGCGGACGGCATTATTTCAATGACATTTCCGGGTGCCTCCAACGAAGCAAGTTCTCACAGAATTGCGTTTGACCTAGCAAGACAGGCCGATCATTGGAACTTGCCATTTATGTGTGAAACGCTTCCTTACGGATACGCGGTTACGAGCGAAGCATCAAATCGTCCTGATGTTATTGCTTCAGGTGCTAGGTTGGGCGCGGAGTTAGGCGCAGATATTATTAAAACACGATTCTCTGGTAACAAAGAAGATGAAGAAATTGTTCGATTAGCGAATCGACCTGTTCTTGCGTTAGGAGGTCCTAAAACTGGACATATTTTGGATTACTTTACCTTTGTTCGCCATTGTATGGACGTAGGGGCTAAAGGAGTAGCCGTTGGTCGTAATATTACGCAAGATGAAAATCCGGCGGGTGTAGTAGCGGCGCTTGACGTCCTTGTGCATCAAAATGGAACAGCACAAGAGGCGTATGAAGCCTATCAATCAGGGCATGTGACCGCATAAGGAGCATTGACACAATTCCAGATACTACCTACAATTAAAAATATACATATATAAAAGGGTGGTTCTGTGTTTTCTATTCAAACGATTATTCCATCAATTAGACAGTTAAAAGACATGGACAAAGCGCTATCAAGTCAATCTGATTACATGTTACTTTCAGAGGCGCATATCGGAAACTTAAAAACGCTTACCGATCGCTGTCATCAAGCCGGAAAAAAAGTTTTAGTACACGTTGATTTAATTGAAGGTCTATCAAAAGATACTAAGGGCATAAAATGGTTAAAGGAACTATTTAAAGTCGACGGAGTAATCTCTCCCAATAAGCGCTTATTAAATGCTGCTAGAAAGCTAGATTTGCTTGCCATTTACCGTGTTTTTTTACTCGATTCACGATCTCTTGAGCAATCTCTTCATTCGATAGCAGACGCTCAATTTGATGCGGTCGAAATTTTGCCTGGTCCTTTTGCGATTCATTTTGTGTCGCAAATTCAGGAGGCTATTCCGAATACGTCACTTCTTGCAGGAGGATTTTTGAATTCGAGAGAGCAGATTGATCATGTATTCCAAGCTGGCTTTAAAGCAGTAACAACAAGTGCCAAAGAAGTATGGTGACCAACAACAAAATAGAAAAATTGGGTTTGAGACGATGTGAGAATCCCACAAAGCAAGCAGCTTTTTATGCTGTTATTCTTTGTGGGATTTTTTTTACGTTCCGTTGACTAACTAAAAGGGTTAAAAACGTAGAGGGGGAAATGCAATGGGAGTGATTAATTGGATTATTGATTTAGGTCCGTCTGTCATGATGCCGATCATCTTTTTTGTACTTGCGCTTTGTTTTCGTGTTAAAATTGGAAGCGCATTCAAATCGGCAATGCTTGTCGGAATTGGTTTTGTAGGAATTAGCTTAATTATTACTCTTTTACTTGAAAGTATGGGTCCTGCGGCGGAAGCAATGGTAAAGCGATTTGGATTGGAACTTACTGTGATTGATCCAGGTTGGCCCGTTGCCGCAGCCATCGGATGGGGAACACCTATTGTTCCTTTTGCCGTTGCAGGCATTATTTTGTTAAACATTCTCTTCCTCTTTTTGAAGCTCACTAAGACTGTCAACATTGATATTTTCAACTTCTGGACGTTTATGATCACCGGAGCACTTGTCTACAGCATTACGGACAACGTCTGGATTTCAACTCTTGTTTCGCTAATCCACTTTGCTGTTGTCTTAAAAATTGGGGATCTTACAGCGCCTAAAATTCAATCTACTTTTAATTTAAAAGGAGTTTCGTTTGCACATGGAATTACCGCGGTATTTGTTCCGTTTGGTATTCTCATTAACTGGATTATCGAACGAATTCCTGGACTACGAGATGTCAAAGCAGATCCAGAGTCCATTACGAAAAAATTTGGGGTATTCGGGGAGCCTTTAACACTAGGCGCTATTATTGGAGTGGTATTAGGAATACTAGCAGGATTTAACATCGCGGACGTCTTGACTCTTGGCATTACAGTTGCAGCTGTAATGGTGTTACTGCCAAAGATGGTAGATGTTTTAGTGGAGGGTCTTACAATTATTCGGGATGCAGCGGAAGCTTTCTTAAAACGGAGATTCCCTGATCGCGAGTTTTATATCTCAATGGATACGGCTCTTTTAATTGCTCATCCGTCTGTTCTAGCAACGGGATTGCTAATGATTCCGTCAACGCTGCTTTTAGCTGTTATTTTACCTGGTAACCGCCTACTGCCATTTACTGATCTTGCTTCTTTATCCTTTTTATTCGCCATGTGCGCTCCGTTTCTTAAGCAAAACATGGTTCGTCTGTACATTACAGGGCTCGTTATCATGACAATGGTGTTATATATCGGAACAGATATTTCAGGTACGTTCACTGATGCAGCGAAAATTGCAAAGGTGTCATTGCCAAGCAACATCAGCGATTCTACGGAGCTTGCCAATTTAGTTGGAGGAGCTTCTACACCTTTGGGATGGCTACTAATTAAGATCACATCTATCTTTTATTAGGAGGAATAAGCATGGAGAATTATTTATTAGGAATTGACAATGGCGGAACCATTACCAAGGCGGCTTTGTATACGCTTGATGGCAAAGAAGTAGCGATCGCCTCGCAAAAGACGGCCATGATTATGCCAGAGCCTTTTCATACCGAGCGTGATATGCACGAACTATGGGCAGCTAACATTAAGATAATTAGAGAAGTATTAGATGCATCAAAAGTCGACGCCGAAAAAATTGTAGGTATTTCTGTCACAGGACATGGAAATGGCTTATATTTAACCACCAAAAGAGGTGAACCAACTTATAACGGGATTATTTCAACAGATAATCGGGCAAAGTCTTATATTGACAGATGGTATGGAGATAGTCGGTTTGAAACGGAGGTTCTTCCTAAGACGATGCAATCGATGTGGGCCGGGCAACCTGTCGCGCTTCTAGCGTGGCTTCAGGATCATGACCCCACAGTTCTTGATCGAACAGAGTACATTTTTATGGTGAAGGACTTTATTCGATTTAAATTGACAGGAGAAGCATACATGGAGCTTACAGATGTATCGGGAACGAATCTTTTAAACGTTCGCGATCAATGCTATGATAGCGAGTTATTGTCATTCTTCGGGATAGAGCGCCTATCTAAGAAGCTACCACCTTTAAAGTCTTCAACAGAAGTGTGCGGATATATTACCAAACAAGCCGCAGAGGAAACTGGTTTAAAGGAAGGTACCCCTATTGCCGGTGGGATTTTTGATATTGCTGCTTCTGCAGTAGCTTCTGGTCTTGTAGCTGAAAATAAACTATGTATTGTTGCAGGGACATGGAGTATTAACGAGTATATTACGAAAAAACCGATTATTGATAAAGATCTGTTCATGACTTCTATTTACTGTATTCCAAACTATTGGCTTACAACTGAAGCAAGTCCTACTTCCGCTAGTAACTTAGAATGGTATATTGATAAATTTATGGTTCAGGAAAGGCTGGAGGTAGAAAAAGAAGGTGGCTCCATTTATGATGTGTGCAATCAGCTTGTGTCGTCAACAACTCCGGAAGAAAGCAATCTTTTGTTTTTCCCTTTCTTATTCGGCTCAAATACGGTTCCGTCTGCTAACAGCTGTTTCATCGGCATGAACAGCTGGCATAAGCAACAGCACTTTGTACGTGCCGTTTACGAAGGAATTGTTTTCAGTCACATGCATCATATTGAGCGCTTGCTGAAATATAGCGCTCAGCCAGATTCTGCGCGAATTGCCGGTGGCGTAACAAAATCAGACGTCTGGCTTCAAATTTTTTCAGATTGCTTACAGATTCCGCTTGAGATTGTTGAAGTAAAGGAGCACGGAACGCTTGGTACAGCGATGTGTGCAGGTGTGATGACCGGATATTACAAATCTGTACAAGAAGCAGCGGAAAAAATGGTCAAGGTGGAGCGAATCATTTATCCAAACACTGATCAAGCATTAATATACAAAAATAAATACAAACGCTATAAAGCGACGCTAGAGAAAATGGAGCACGTATGGAAGGTGGACGTTTGAGATGGATTTAGGAATTAGAGGCAAAACGGCAATTGTGACTGGAGGTTCAAGAGGGGTCGGAAAAGAAATAGCAATAACCCTAGCGAAAGAAGGAGCAAACGTTGCGTTAACATATCAAGGAAATGAAGAAAAAGCGCAGGAAGTCGTAGCGGAAATCCAAAAACTTGGATGTAAAGCGATAGCCTATCAAGTAAATCTTGCTCATGCAGAAGAAGCAGTAAAACTAATTGAGCGCAGTATTGACGATTTTGGTGAAGTAGATATTTTAGTAAACAATGCAGGCGTATGGCCAAAGAGCTACGTAAACGAAATGGAGCTAACGGAATGGGAGCAGACGTTGGACATTAACTTAACAAGCGTATTTCTAACGTGTAAAACGTTCTCGAACTATCTGTTAAAAAGCAAAAAGTCTGGAAAAATACTAAATATTACATCACAAGCTGCTTTTCACGGATCAACAACAGGTCATGCTCACTATGCAGCTAGTAAGGCCGGAATGATTGGATTTTCCATTTCCCTTGCACGTGAACTAGCAAAGTATCAAATTAACGTTAACAATCTTGCATTAGGAATTGTAGAAACAGATATGATTCGAGAGTCATTAGAGCAAAACAAAGACTATTACGTAAATCGAATTCCACTCGGTCGAGTAGCGACGGCAAAGGAAATTGCTGAAATTGCTAGTTTCCTCGTGTCAGAAAAAGCGAACTATATGACAGGAGCTACGCTTGATGCAACCGGCGGAATGTTGATGAGATAAAAAAGGAGTGATGGCAATGAAATGTTTGGCTATTTCCGATTTATTTATTACAAAGGAAATGATGAAACAAGGACTAGCAAAATTAGAGCAATCTGGAATAGACGTTACCGTGCGCGAATGGAAGCATGAGAGCTTAGAGCTTCTTCAAAAAGACAACCTAGCGATTGAGCAAGGAGGCAGTGAAGTCGTAAAGATTCCTGAGGAATTGCTAGAACAGATTGAGTCATTTGACATGATTATTACCCAGTTTGCGCCCATTAATGAGCGAGTCATTAAAGCTGCCACCAATTTAAAAGTTATTGGCGTACTTAGAGGTGGCACGGAAAATGTGAATGAAGAGCTAGCGAAACAGCGAAATATTGAAGTAATTAATACACCAGGCCGAAACGCAAGAAGCGTGGCGGAATTTACGGTTGGACTTATTTTAGCTGAGATGCGAAATATCGCTCGGTCCCATGCCGCATTAAAGCAAGGGAAATGGCGGAAGGACTTCCCTAATAGTGAATTTGTTCCTGAGCTAAAAGATCGCACAATCGGTATTATTGGCTATGGAAATATCGGACAGCTAGTCGCCCAATTTATGCGCGGGTTTGATACGCGTATTATCTTCCATGATCCTTACTTCAACGGTCAAACGGATTTTGAAAACGTTGAATTGGATCAATTGCTGAGAGAATCCGATATCATTACCTTACACGGTCGTTTAACAGACGAAACAAAGCACATGATTAAATCTAAACAGTTGCGAGCAATGAAACAAACGGCTATTATCGTAAATACCGCGCGTTCTGGCTTAATTAAGGAAGATGATCTTATAAAAGCGCTCCAAGAGGGAGAAATCGCTGGTGCAGCGATTGATACATTTGACCATGAGCCCCTAGACCAAAACAGCCCGTTTTTCTCTCTTGATAATGTCACCATTACATCACATATGGCGGGAAGTACGCAAGACGCATTTCGAAATACCCCTAAGAAGCTAGCGGAGCGGATTTTGGGAATGAGCTTAGTGTAAGAAATGAAAAAGGACCTTTACCTAAGAAAGCGCAATATTAGGTAAGAGTCCTTTTTCGTTTGAAGAATATTTTTTACATGACACAAAAATCATCAATTTATGCTTAACAATTGGCGACACGCACTGATAAATATATACTTAACAAATACCAATAGAATGACAGGTCAGAAAGGATTTAAGAGTATATGAAAAACCTCACATTTCATGCCATTGATTTACCATCCACACTCCAAAAGAGTGGGAAGATACAAAAGGTTTATGCTACTAGAACGAACAACTTAATTTACTTAATAGAAGATGATAAGAAAGATCTCTTCATTCTATATACTTATAATGAAGAGAAGATAACCCTCCCGCCTCATATTCCAGATAGTCAAGCCATTATTAACATACAGGAGATTGGAACAAATGATTGGTTGATTGCCTATCGTCAAGAGGATGAGGACATCGTGTGCATATGTAGTGGTTTCGGAAAGGTACTTACTGAATTTTCAATTGGAGAAGGTGTTGAAGACTGTCAGGTCGATATAAAGGATCAAATATGGGTTAGCTACTTTAATGAAGGGATTTTTAGTGAAGATCCGCGATCACAAGAAGGCATAGTAGCTTTTGATTTAGCAGGAAACGTTGTGTATGACCGCTATGGAAAGCTTGTGGTGGATGAAATTGTTCCTCCAATTGATGACTGCTACGCTTTAAACGTCACAGGTGATGAAGTGTGGCTATACTATTATTCAGATTTTCCTGTTGTACAGTTAAAAAATCATCAATTAGAAAATATCTGGAAGGACATCGATTTAGATCCATATTCTGTGCATTCATTTGCTGTTGGAACAGACCATCTCATATTTTGCACCAATAAAGGACCTCTACTTCATTACTCTCTGATCAACAACAAGCTTGAACAGTGTGTACCAACTGATGAGAACGGAAAAGCACTGCGAGTAGAACGTTACGTTTGTAGAGGACCGATCATCTATACACATACACTTCAAGGGATCTACACGTACAAACTTACATAACGTCATCACTTTTTTTAAAACGACATAATTGTCGTTTTTTTATTGACCATTTATACTCCTCGTTGTATATTAAAAACGACAACGTTGTCGTTTTTAATGATTAAATGATACAATGAAGGAGAATTATATATGTTAATTACTATGCTATCAACGGGGACAAGAGGCGATACGCAGCCATTTATCGCCCTAGGATTAGAGCTAAAAAAGAAAGGATATCGCGTCAGGATTGCTGCCTCTAAAACGTATCGTGACCTTGTAGAAGGATACGGGTTTGAATTTGCCTCTCTCAGAGGTGACGTGAACGAAATTTTAGAAAGCGGCTTGGTAAAAGAATCAGACAGCCCGCTCAAGTTTTTTACGAGCCTCAATTTTAAAAATGAAGATCTACAAGAATTAATGATCGGCGGTCAGGAAGACCTTCACAAAGCTTGCGAAGGATCTGATGCGATTGTGTATCATCCAGGTGCTACCATTGGCTATTTTGTCGCAAAAGAAATGGGAATCCCAAGCATACTTGCTTCTCCTTTTCCAATGACGCCGACGAAGGAATATCCCGCTATCATTTTTTATGATCGGATGAGAATGGGGAAGCTATACAACAAGCTCACTCATACCATTTTTGAAAAAGGCTTTTGGAAAATGGCTAGTGGTGGTGTAAAAAAATATTGGATGCGAACATACGGTGAATTACCAAAAGGGTTCTCAAATCCTTATCCAAAACAACGGACTGATAGCCATCCAACGCTCGTTTCGCTGAGCCCAACCGTATTTCCTGTACCCACAGATTGGCCTCATCACGTCCATTCATATGGATATTGGTTTATTGAAGAAACGAGTGATTATATTCCACCAGTAGAATTAGCGAATTTTCTAAAAGAAAAACCCGCTCCTTTATATATTGGCTTTGGAAGCGTTGGTGATAAAAAGAATGCTTCGGAGGCTACGAATCTCGTATTGAGCGGGCTAGAAAAAACAGGCATGCGAGCGGTTATTAACGCTGGAGCAGGGATGGAGGAGCGAAACAATACTAAAAATGTGCTATTTATTAAGGGAGCTCCTCACGAGTGGCTTTTCCCTCATATGGCCGCTGTTATTCATCACGGGGGTGCGGGAACAACGGCAGCCGCATTGCGTTCAGGTGTTCCCCAAATCGTGATTCCTTTCGGTAACGACCAATATGCATGGGGACGAAGAATGTATGAACTTGGCGTCGCTTCACAAGCTATTCCACGTAAAAAGTTAACGACAGATAATTTAGTTAACGCTATTCAGGACACGAAAAACGAACAAATAATAGCGAAAGCAAAAGAGCTAGGGCAAATTATTCGTTCAGAAAAGGGCGCAGAAAAAAGCGCAAACCTAATCGACCGAACGCTAAAATCGTATTATGACAACAAAAAGAGAGGATGATCATCTTTGCCACGCGTAAACGAAGAACACACCAAGAAAAAACGAGCCGAAATTTTAGAAGCCGCTAAACGAGTTTGTAATCAAAAGCCTATTTATGACATTGCAATGCGAGATGTCGTCATAGAATCTGGCATGAGTCAAGGAGGGGTTTATAAATATTTTTCGAACATAGATGATGTATTTGCTGGGTTACTGAATGAAGAAAGTTTAAACAACCAAGTGAAGGAAAGAATTGATGCTATTTTGCTAGATCACACCGATCCTATCATCAAGCTTGAAGGCGTTATGATGTATCTAGCGGAATATATCGAAAATCTCTTAACAAGAAGCGGCTCCATTTTTTATCAGCTCATGTCTCTGTATTCTCAAAATCCTGAGCGCTATGAAAAAGTAAAGGATCAGATACATGAAGTGTCTAACTTGGAATATCTCCACGTGAAGTTTTCGCAATTTTTAGGGGAGCAATTAGAGAAAAAAGCATTTGTTCCATCTATCCCAAAGGATGAACTGGTCACATTTATTGAGACCTATATGTCGGGAATTGTGAACAACATGGCGACTTTACCTTCACAAGCCGCAATTGAAATCATTCATCGCAAAATGAAGATCCTTCTTCGTATTTTGAAACAATTGTTAGTAGGTCATACACACGAAACGGCTGAGTAAAATGAGCTCAATTTTTTCTCAGATTAGTTGGTAAGGAGGAGAAGGGCGTGTTCTTTCAGTGGTTAAAAAATATTCTAGCGTTACTAGGTAGCATACTCTTATTGCCCATAGGTATTGGGATTGTCGTAGGTGGAGGTTATACGCTGTTTTCTATTTTAAACGGAAATAGTATAGAGGAGACGTTTGCTCGCCTTGAAGAGCTGAACAGCTTCATTCAACCATATTTTAAATATGTGATGCCTCTCTTTTTAGCTCCTTTTTTATTGAAGGCAACGAGAAGGTACAAAAAGCGAAGCGCTTCATAACTTTCACCTCGTGACAGAGTTTAATTGTTCATTTTTTCCTAACTATCTGAGTGGTAGTTAGGAAAGCAACGTTCTACCGTCTATAGATATTATAATAATTTTATGTAAACTAAGAGGATGAATTACTACTGAGAGGATGCTAATAGATCCTCTCAGTTTTTTAGGATAGAGGGGGCTTTTGAAGAAAAATAGAGTCCCAAAACCAATAGATTACTCCCACAGCCACAGCATAATAAAAAGGAGTTGTTGTTACTTCTCTCAAACTGGTTTCAAAAAATAAGGTGTAAAAACAGGTTACGGCGACAAATGCAGCTACGCTATATATCAAAAGGTAGAATACGTTAAACCGTTTAGGAAATTGATTTAATAGCATTTGCATTGTCACTCCAAACAGTAAATATGGAATAAACACATAAAGAGGAATAATAAATAAGGCAGGCAAGTACCAAAGCTTTCCTACAAGTAAAACGATAAAAATAGATAAAAAGCAGCATGACAGCAACAGTGTAAATGTATAGAACGTTAATCTTTCCTGAAATTTTATCATCTTTTATTCTCCTCTTATTGATCAATTACAATATATCAAATAATATGAAACGAGGAAATATTTTCAATCTAATAATTAGGAGACAGAAAATGAACCAAACTATGAAAGTTGTCACACTAACATTACTAACACTTGGGTTAGTATTCGGTGGGGGAGCATTTGTGTTATTCTCCATGCTTTTACCTGATAAATTTGACCAAGACAGGTGGAACAATCACCCTGAAGAGAGAGTTGATATGGTGGACAACCTTCTTGAAGAAGTTACTTTGAAGGGGAAAACCAAATCAGAGATTACGACGCTTTTAGGGAAGCAAGATCCAAAAGCATATTTTAAAAAGCCAACAAACCTTGTCTATTACTTAGGTGATGAGCGGGGAATATTTAGCATAGATAGTGAATGGTTAATTATCTCGTTTAGTGATAAGGGAATCGTGGATCATTACGAGGTGACAACAGACTGAAATAACAAACGATTGACGGGTTAATGAGTAAATGTTCAAGGTATCGTGGAGAACGTGAATGATTTTGCGCTGCCTTTGCTCTTTTATTATGTTTACCTTTCATTCGTTTAATCTATAATTATTTTTATAGATGATGATATATTTTCTAATTTGTTTTATAGATTTATTCACCTTAAAATAAGTTTTGTAAGACGGATTGTCCGTACGAAATCATCGTTTTTAGAAGAATAGTTCTTACTCAATTTATCATCAAAGGAGAACCATCATGCAAAACTTTCAATATCATAACCCGACAAAATTACTTTTTGGAAAAGGCCAGCTTGACGCATTAAAAGCGGAAATTCCGCTCTATGGAAAACGTGTCCTCTTGTTATACGGAGGGGGAAGTATTAAACGTAGTGGGCTATACGATAACGTAATGACATTGCTTCGGGAAATTGATGCTTTTACAGTAGAATTAAGCGGTGTGGAGCCTAATCCACGCTTAACAACGGTCAACAAAGGTATTCAACTGATTCAAGAGAATAAGTTGGACTTTATTTTAGCTGTAGGAGGCGGCAGTGTCATTGATTGTGCGAAAGCAATTGCGGCTGGATCACATTATGACGGAGATGTTTGGGACATAGTCATGAAAAAGACACCTGTAACATCAGCGCTGCCAATTGGAACAGTCCTTACTTTAGCAGCTACAGGTTCTGAAATGAACGGCGGTTCCGTTATTACAAACTGGGATGCACAAGATAAGCGCTCTTTTGGATCCATTCATACGTTCCCTAAATTTAGCGTATTAGATCCGGAGCTTACTTTCTCTGTGCCGCGTGATCAAACGGTTTATGGAATCGTAGATATTATGTCGCATGTGCTTGAACAATATTTTCATGCTTCGACAAACGCTCCGCTTCAAGAGCGAATCGGTGAATCCATTTTACGCACTGTAATTGAAGTAGCACCAAAGCTCGTTAATAATTTAGAGAATTACAGCTACCGTGAAGTGATGATGCTAAACGGGACATTTGCGCTAAATGGAACATTATCAATGGGCGTAAAAACGGACTGGGCGACACACATGATTGAACACGCGGTGTCAGCTGTTCACGATATTCCTCACGGAGGAGGACTGGCAATCTTATTACCGCACTGGATGGCATATGTAGCAAAACAAAAGCCAGAAAAAGTAGCTCAGCTAGGCGTCCGTGTATTTGATATTGATTCAAAAGGCAAAACAGATATGGAAGTAGCAAACGAAACCATTTCATCTCTAAGATCATTCTGGAATTCGATCGGGGCACCGTCTACTCTTGCAGATTATGAGATCGATGACAAAGAGCTAGATCTTATGTCTGAACGTGCCATGGTAGCGACGACAATCGGTGGATACATCCCATTGAAACAAGAAGATGTAAAAGAGATTTTACGAAACGCGCTTTAAAAGCATGTAAGCAACCCTATATAGAACGTTCTTTTAACGATTGAAACGTTAATGATAAGCAGAAAGCCTCCTCACTTTATGGGGAGGCTTTCTAACGTATTAGATTTAGCTTATGTGGCAATATTTTATAAAGGAACTCAATGCTAAAAACGTTAAAAACTTCTGTGTTATTTTAACTAAAAAAGACAAGCGCTATTTTGAAGGAGAGAATAGAATGCCTATTAAAGAAGTGCACGATAAAGACTTTAACGATGAAATTCAACATAAGGAAAAAGTATTGGTTTGTTTTTTTGCCGAGTGGTGCAGCATATGCAGCACGTTGTTTCCTACACTCGAAAACATTTCGAACGATGTGCAAGGAAAAATAGAATTTGTAAAAGTTGATATCGACGAAAACCCTCAACTAGTCGAAAGATTTAATATTGTGAGTGTACCTTCGCTACTGCTCATGGAAAAAGGAAACGTCACAAAAAAACTAGTCAATTCAGAATTAAAGGAAAAAATTTTAGATCAGTTGTTTTAATGGATAAAGTCATTTTTGTATCAATAAAGAGATCCCCATTTTTGGGGGATTTTTGTATAGGATATAGTGGAAACCGATTGAACACCTAATTGCTGAAGTTCATTATATAGCCACTTTTTAGTAAGATTTAGCGCAGATAACTGGTCCACGTTAATAACTCATCTACAATTAAATCTGAAGCAAGAGGGGATAGGGCCTTGTGACTTTTTTCGGAGTCTTTATCACTTTCGTTTGAAGAAGGAGTCCGTTCTTTTTTCAAAATAGAAAGTTTACCATGTGTTTCGAATCATGGGGGATCTAATCGTTATAACGCCCCAAATAATTAATAAAAAAAGCCCATTGCTTATGCTAAGGCTTTTATTTGTAACTAATCAACCACTTAGTGTACCAATAATTATTGCAGATACGAGGTTAAAGAAGATTATCTGACTAATTTCTTTTCTTCCCATTATTCTGATTAAACTTGAAAGCACTACAATTGAGATCATCATTCCGATAAACAGTTCTAACGTACTCGTATATACTCTCCTTTTAACACTTACATTCATGGTAGGTCTAACATTTATCTCTATTAATGAAAAGATCCAAACAAAATGGTCACTCTTCATTAAACGTATTGTTTCTAGAGAACGTTAAAACAGCCTGTCCCTAGAGAAGAATCTTGGTTTTATTAATATCAAGAACGTCACAAAAGTTTATTCACCCTTTATTTAACAGGTGTGGAACGGCCTTCTTTGTAGAAAAATTAAACGAAAAGCGTTAATGACTACATCATTAATCAAAGAGGTGTTTATATGAAGCAAGAGAAAAATAATACAAGTAGTAGCTCACAATTAGTATCCAAAACAGATGCGCAAAAGGTAAAACAAGAAATTCAACAAGATGTAAATGCAGGTCAGGGTGCTATGACTTCTCGAGAAGCTGGGTCCATGCACAAATAAAGAATCAAGCGAATGAACCGCTGAAGCTAAAAAATAGCTACAGCGGTTCATTTTTGAAACTATCTTCGAAATTATTAAGTTACTCCACCACTACCAGCCTGTAGCTGTTTCTTACAATGGAGAATGAAATGAGGAGAAAAAATAATGAAGCTCATTCTATGCCATAGAAATTCGAGAGGCGCCATGTGATTGTTAGAACCATGCGGGTTCGTATACGTATATACTAATTTTTTTAAATCTCAAAGAGTACTATGCCATTTTCTTCACCCGAAACTCTTTAGTCGACTAATTTATGAAAGTAATATACTCTGTGATAGAGCATCTGGCTGCTTAATAATTAAATAGGGAGAGAAAAATGAAAAAGAAAATTATCTATCCTGTTCTTGTTATCTTGTTAATAGGGATAACATTCATCTGGCTTAGATCAGGAGGGTCTGAAACCATTTATAAAAAGAAGTCCATGGAAAAAGAGGTACCGTCCTCTTATACGCCTGAAATTTTATGGCCAACCACTAAAGAAGATCAAAAGGTAGCTGGAGAAGCTAGTGGCGTAGCAATCGATTCACACGGAAACATTTACTACTTACACCGTGGAAAATCCACTTATGGTGGAAACACGTTAATTAAAGAAAACACGGTTATTGTCATTGACGGTGAGACTCACAGCGTCAAAAAAAGATGGGGGAAAAATATCTTTAAATCCCCTCATGGTTTAGAAATTGATTTGCATGATAATATCTGGATTACGGATATTACCTTAAATAAAGTTTATAAGTTTTCATCAAACGGAACGTTATTAAAGACGTTTGGTTCAGACTATCCTTTTTATATGGAGGGAGCGCTGCGCGTCCGAAATGAATTACCTCATTTCCCAACAGGAATGGATGAATATACGTTTGCTCGTCCAACAGATTTAACCGTATATGATGACGGTTCGTTTGTGGTGAGTGACGGTTATCGTAACCATCGTATTGTAAAATTCAATAAGGACGGGAAATTTATGTGGGAAAGAAACGAACTGGGGAATGGCCCTGAAGCGTTTAATCTTCCACATGGAATTAGTCACGATAAACAAGGAAACTTATATGTGGCTGATCGGAATAACGCACGCATCCAAGTGTTAAATAAAAATGGAGATTATATCACAAGTTGGAGACAAAAAGAGATTGGACGACCTTTTGGAGTAGAGGTAGGCGATGATGAGAAGGTCTATGTAGTAGATGGAGGAAATTCGCTCTATCCTGAACACGGTAAAGGGTCCAATCAAGTAATTGTATTAAACAAAAAAGGCGTTATTTTAAACCGCTTTGGCAAGTGGGGAGTAGGGAAGGGACAACTAGAAGTTCCTCATGATATTGCAGTTGACAAAGAGGGGAATATCTTCGTGGCTGAATTGAGAAATGAACGGCTACAGGAATTTAAGGTAATGAAACAGATTAAGGAAAGATAAAACGACACAGCAGTAAGTGTTGTGGTTCGCTAAAACACCCACAGATTTTCTAGCGTAGATCGTTTTTCAAATCGTCGATATTATAGAATCGTCCCATTTAGAAAGCATAGCTAATAAAATAGTTATGCTTTTTTATTAACCTATTTTATCGTCAATATCTTGCAAGATGATTCTGATTAGATGTGTTACACTGACCATTAGAAATTGTGAGAAGGGTGAATGTGTTATGAATCAAGAAGAGCGAACTGTGCGTTTTGATGTTGAGTTACAAATAGAAGCTTATCGTTTTGAAGGTATTATGCAAAAGTTCCCCAACCATTTTCACGAATACTACGTCATTGGGTTTATAGAAAGTGGTAAACGACGGTTATCATGCAACGGGACAGAATATGTCATTGAAACCGGGGATATTATATTTTTTAACCCGCTACAAAATCATGCATGTGAAGCGATTGACAATGAAAAATTAGACTATCGTTGTTTGAATATTAAGCCTGAAGTTATGCGAAGAGTGACAAAAGAAATTACAGGACAAGATTATCTGCCTTCCTTTGTGTCGCCTGTATCTTATCGGAGTGAGCATTCGACATTATTGCATCATCTCCATCAAATGATTATGAGTGAAATATCAGATTTAGAGAAGGAGGAAACTTTTTATTTTCTCCTTCAACAACTTATCGAAGAATATACGATAACAGAACAAGATTCACAGAAAAGAGGAACGAAACAAGAAATTGAAAATGTCTGTAATTACTTAGAGGTTCATTTTGCAGAGCAAATTAAATTAGAGGATTTAGCAACCATAGCGAATATGAACAAGTATTCTTTGCTGCGCTCCTTTACTCGAATTTTAGGAATTACGCCATATCGTTATTTACAGACGGTACGCATTAATGAAGCAAAAAGTCGATTAGAGCAAGGTGGTAAGCTTCTTGATGTCGCAATCGATACAGGTTTTATCGACCAAAGCCATTTTAGTAATTTTTTCAAGGACTTTATTGGTTTAACTCCCGGTCAATATAGAGATATTTTTATCAAAACTCATAAATAATTTATTTATAAAAAATAATAAATGCGAAAAATTTTAAAAAAGGAAATGATACGTAATGATTAATGAAGAAATTCGTTTTTCGAAAAATTTAAAACTCATCGCTAGAGATCAAGACTTAAAAGCTTATATCCAAAATTCAAAAGAACTTTCTCAAATTTTCAGTAAGGGCGCTAGACGATTTGTGGCGGGTGAAAAGCGAACTGAAGGACTTAATCGCTTTATGCATTTATCAAACAAAGGATATGAGGTTTCTATAGAGTTTATAGGTGAAAATACATCTTCTGAAGAAGAATGCATTCATGCTAAAAATGAATTTAAAGAGTTAATTCAAGATCTTGGTAATAACAACTTGAAGGCTACAGTATCATTTGATCTTTCTCATATAGGAATGATAATTTCTGAGGAATTCGCATTTGCTAATTTAGAAGAGTTAGCAAAAGAAGCACGTAAATATGATATTCAATTAATGATAAGTATGGAAGAATCACAAAAAACGGATCAAATATTGTCACTACATAAAAGGATACTGAAATCATTCTCAAATGTGGGGATAACATTACAAGTTCATTTGAAACGTTCTTTTACTGATCTTGAACATTTGTTAAAAACGTCTAGTAAAATACGCTTAGTGAAAGGCGCTTATCAAGAGCCCGAAGATATTTATATTCCAAGATCAGAAGAGTTAAAGAAACGATATATTGAATTTGTATCTACATGTATCGAGCACAATCAGCCATTATCTATTGCTACTCATGATGAAGATATCTTAATGGAACTACAAGCAAAAGGGTATCTTGCCAACTCAAATGTAGAAGTAGAGATGTTAGACGGAGTGCGCCCTGACTTGTTAGGTTCTTTAAAGGAAAATAATATAAAGACAAAAGTTTATATTACCTACGGCAGTGAGTGGTATTTATACGTAGTTCACCGTATTGCTGAATATCCACCTAATATCTATACCTTTATTTCAGATATAATTGAGCAAAAACAATAAAGAAGGTCATAAAAGCCTCCTATAACAAAAAATCAAAAACAATTTGCTAAACCTTTAAAATGCTGCGTCCCTTTTTCTAGTAAAGAGCGTGGCATTTTCTTTGTTTACTCAATAAAAAGATAGCAAACATAATTAGAACCATTGTGTTTACTACGCAAGAATATGAGCGGGTTTACCCAACGGATTTTAATTTGAAGACAACTATACGTTCTTTCGAAATTCACCAGGAGTTAAACCAAATCGTTGCTTAAATCTTTTATGAAAATGGGGCAAGCTTTTATAGCCACAAGCATCTGAGATGAAGGAGATGTGATGATCCGTTTTCAACAGCATTTCCTTCGCATGAACTAATCGTTTCCACTCTAAGTAAGCGGGTAGGGTAAAGCCCGTGATCTTTTTAAACGTTCTACTGAAATGCTCCGGACTTACTAAGGCTTGTTGGGCTAAAAAAGATAACGAGATGTGCTCCTCTGTGTAATGCAGATCAATGTAATGTAAAACGTCTCTCATCCATTTTTCTCTTTTTGTGTAAACCACTTCTGGGGTGTATTTAGAAGTCGAAAACGTTCGATTAATCTTGAGAAGAATCTGATGAAGAAGGAGTAAGAGAGCGCTCCGACTACCTATATCATTTGATTGATATTCCTCTTGCATCTCACCCAATAACTTCTTAAAAATCTCCATCTGTTCTTGTGAAAGTTTCAGCTGAAACCCACCACTATTGGATAGTGCTTTAAATGAATCCAGATATGAAAAGTGATCCCCAATTTCATGGCTGTAAATAAGCATGGGATGAAACAAGATGACAGAGCATTTATAAGGTGTCTTCTTCTCAGCAAGCACTTTATGAATAACGTTTCCAGGAATCAGATATAAGTCGTGCTGTTCCATCGAGAAGAAATCATGGTCAATGAAGAACTTCCCATTTCCTTCGTGAACAAACACAAGCTCATACCAGTCATGAAAATGATAAAACTGCACTCTTTCTTCCGGATTTCCTTTTTCTTCATGTAAATAGACAAACGGAAAAATAGGGTCAAATTGATGAATTTCTTTTATGGCTTTCATGCGATTCCTCCGCAAACCTCATTCGTTTTTTTCTAGCATACCAAAATATTTTAATAAGTCTAGCTAAAAAAAGATCAAAAAAACGTACATGATGTATCAAAAAACGAGAACTTATGTATGTTAAATTCCTATATGCTTGCATGGTGAAATACAAAATGCCAAGAAAGAAGGAGAATACATGTCAACAGAAAACCATTCCGTTATCCCTCATTTGCAAAGCGAATATAAGGTAACAGATGAACAGATAAGAGCGTTTCAAGAGGATGGACATATTTGTTTACGAGATGTCGCTTCAACCGAAGAGATTCGTACGTACAGAGAGGTTATTTCTAAATCCGTTGAGGAGCATTCGAAAAAATTAGCACCGTTAGAAGAACGCGATACCTATGGCAAAGCATTTGTTCAAGTAATGAACGTTTGGGAACACTCAGAGGATGTAAAAAAATTCGTCTTAGCAAAACGATTTGCTAAGGTAGCGGCAGAATTATTAGGCGTAGACGGAGTACGGATTTATCACGATCAGGCTTTATATAAAGAACCAGGTGGTGGTCACACACCATGGCACCAGGATCAAACATATTGGCCAATTGATACAGATAAAACGATTACAATGTGGATGCCGCTTGCTGACGTGACGGAGGAAATGGGATCCATGAGCTTTGCGACAGGATCTCATAAAAAGGGCTATATTAGCAAACTAGGAATCTCAGATGAATCGCATCAAACGTTAGGCGATTACATCACTGCAAATCAATTCCCTGAGGTAACGTATGGCGCAATGAATGCTGGAGATGCAACGTTTCATTATGGCTGGACGCTGCATAGCGCTCCAGGAAACCCATCCTCACAAACGCGTGAAATTATGACGATTATTTATCTTGCTGATGAAACGAGAGTGGCAGAAACGGACAACGAAGCACGTAAAAACGATTTAAAGCAGTGGATGCCTGGATTAAAAACGGGAGACCTCGTTGACAGTCCTTTAAATCCACTTGTTTACCATAAAAACAAACAATAAATGAACTTTTTTAGCAGGTGATTTTGATGAACATGATTAGTATTAAATCACTATGGGGGATGGAAGGAACATTAGAAGAGAACTTTAAGCGAATTTATGAGAGCGGATACAGCGGTGTGGAATGCCCGTTGCCTCATAAGGAACACGAATCGTTATTTAAAGAGCTTTTACAGCAATATGGGTTTCACTATATCGCTCAAATTTTTGCGGATGACCTTCCTACCTTTGAAAATGAGATGTTCAAAGCGACGTCATATCATCCTTTATTGATTAACTCGCAAAGTGCAAAGGATGATATGAACGAATTAGAACAGATAGCCTTTTTTAAAGGTGCTCTACAGATCGAAACGGATATTGAAATCCCAGTCGCGCATGAAACACACCGCGGAAGAGCCATGTATAGTCCGTGGACGACCGAAAGACTTTTGAAGGAGTTCGATCATTTAAAAATTACGGCCGACTTTAGCCATTGGGTATGCGTGTGCGAATCATTATTAGAAAACCAGTCCGATCGTTTGGATTTGGCTATCAGTCGTACGATTCATATTCATACGAGAGTCGGTCACAGACAGGGTCCGCAAATTGGGGACCCACGATCTACTGTCTATCAACAGGAGCTAACAACTCATTTAAACTGGTGGAAAAAGATCTATCACCATCATGCGAAAAGAAACACGGATCTTCTTACATTTACGCCCGAATATGGGCCTCCTGGATATATGCAAACTGATCCTATGACGGGACAACCAGTAAGTGACTTATGGGATATTTGCTTGTGGGCTAAAAAACACGTGTACGATTACATAACGGGTTCTAACTAGAGCCCGTTTTTCATTTAAACGGAGGTGCAGGCGTTGTGCAACTTAATACAAATCTAGCTTCAGAGCTTTTACATACGGTTCAGAAAAAATCGCCAAATAAAGAACTCAGTGACATATTCAATCGCGTATATTTAAATACGCTACAAAATGCGATAAAGCCGCTCGCAGATTCTACTTATTTTGTCTTAACAGGTGACATTCCGGCTATGTGGCTGAGAGATTCAGCGTGTCAAATTAAGCCGTATCTTAAATTAGTCCAAGATCCATCTATAGAAGTGATGTTTAGAGGTGTTATTGAAAAGTAGCTTCAGTCTATTTTGTTAGATCCGTATGCAAATGCCTTTAATGAAACAGCAAACGGACGTGGACATCAGAATGATTTAACAGACATGCATCCCGCAGTTTGGGAACGAAAATACGAGCTGGATTCGCTCTGTTATCCTATTCAATTAAGCTATTTATTTTGGAAGAAGAGTGGAAGAACGGAGCACTTTAACACCACGTTTCTAAATGCAGTCAAGCGCATACTAGACGTATGGAAAATCGAACAAAATCACGGAGAGTATTCTTCGTACAGATTTGATCGCATGAATTGTCCAGCTCATGACACACTATCACATGATGGTCTAGGAAGTCCTGTTGCATATACCGGTATGACTTGGTCAGGGTTTCGACCGAGCGATGATGGATGTACATATGGCTACCATATTCCATCTAATATGTTCGCTGTCGTTGTATTGGGCTACTTGCAGGAAATTATGGAGGATGTTTATGCTGATAGAGAAACGGCAAAGCGAGTAGAGGGACTTAAAAATGAAATTGATGTTGGCATAAAAACATACGGAATTGTGGATCATCCCTCATTTGGACCAATCTTCGCCTATGAAACGGATGGGTTAGGAAATTATAATTTGATGGATGATGCAAATGTTCCGAGCTTATTAGCTATTCCATACTTAGGATATACAGATCACACCGATGTGATTTATAAAAACACAAGGGCCTTCATCTTAAGCAAAGAAAATCCCTATTACTATGAAGGAATATACGCAAGCGGTATCGGAAGTCCTCATACCCCTGAAAATTTTGTGTGGCCAATCTCGCTCGCTATTCAAGGTATAACCTCTGGGGATCAAAGGGAGAAAGAACGATTGCTCACCTTAATGGCTGCGACGGACGGTGGAACAGGGCTTATGCATGAAAGCTTTGACGTCAACAACCACCAATCCTTCACAAGACCTTGGTTTTCATGGGCTAATGCGATGTATTGTGAGTTAATGCTTGATTATTGTGGTTTATAAGAGGGTAGGTCTTGATACTTTCATAACAGCAATCGCAAAAAAAGCCTGCCTCTAAAAGGAGGCAGACCACTTGTGAGAGTAAGACGAAGCGTTACACTAGTTCACGCTTTGATTCTTGCTCTTTTTCTTTTTTGTTTTTCTCTTCAAATTCTTCACGCGTCATAATGTCTTCAACATGCATGTTGACTTCAATGACTTCTAGTCCTGTTATATCAAAAACAGCTTTTTTTACTCTGCTTACCGTTTCAGAAAAGATGGTCGGTACGTTTTTGCCATATTCTACGATTACTTTTAAATCAAGAGCGACTTGTTTTTCGCCAACTTCAGCATTAATCCCTTTTGTGATGTCTTCTGTACTACGAAAGCGATCTGTTAATCCACTCATAAATCCGCCGCTCATTGATAAAATTCCCTTATTTTCGTTTGCTGCAATACCCGCAATCTTTTTAATTACTTGATCTTCAAATGTTAGAGTATTTTTGTGTACAGCTTCCTGAGTGTTTACTGTTGTTGTATTTGTTTCATTTACTGCCATTATAAATCTCTCCTTTTAAGATCGTTTATCTATCTTTGGCAAAAAATCGCATCCAAGATTCGATATTTAATTGCCCATCTCGCCATTTTCCGATGATAAAACCAATTGCCATAAAAGCAACAATTAAAATAGTTGGACCAAAACCAATTGTTAATAGTAGTACCGCAAGGACAAATCCGATGAGAATACCAATTATCCGTCCGCGGTAGGGAATAAGCTTATCTGGAGTACTCATCATTTCCCTCCTTCATTACAAAACACGTTCTTTCTTTCGTGTTTTAACATCCATTAAGTGGATGCGGACAGAACGAACGGGCAGTTCAAGCAGTGATTCTACTGTTTGCTTGACATCTTCTTGCATTTCTTTCGCTAATGTAGGTAATCCTGTCCGACCAAATAAAGAACAATCAATGCGAACATCTACTTGCTCCTTACGAGGATGGATAAGAGCTTGCACTTCAGGCGAACGAATTCCCTCAAAGTGACGAATTGCTCGTAATGCTGCCGACTCAATGGTAGCTTTTGAGATCGTAATTTTCCCTTCTCCCGTCACAATGGCCATTTGCTTGCCAGGTGGTCTACTGAACAAACCTGTCAAAATAAAAATGAGAAAGATAACGGCTAAAAATGCACTGATAGACAAGATGGTGTAATAGAACCATTCCTGCTCTGACCAGTTTGCTACCCACTTCGAAAGGTGAGGAACGTCATAAACCGTTAGTGCTAGCATACCGGAAGATAATAACCCAATAATCCCGATAAAGACGATTAATACACGATTAAAATTATTCAATTGTCCACCTCATCTCAACGTGAAATCTTGCTGTTGTTTTGGCCAAATACAGAAAAATGATGCGAGAATGTTATTATAGTACCCAAGCTTTTTTAATGTAAACTTTCGAATGTGCTATAGGGAAATTATGGATATATAACCAGCGTTGAATAAGTTAAATTTTACAAAATACCAATGTATATTCATCATTCAAACTGTAGGAAATATTCTCTTAAATGGTTTAGTAGTTATGCTGTTAATGACGCTATAAATCCTATGTATGGATAATTTGTTGGTCATCCAAACTTCATACGTTCAGGTTTATTTTATAAATATCGTACTTCTAAATCCCATTGCTTTATACTAGGAAATAAGAGCGCGAAAAAATGGTTATAGGGGGAGAAAGAGATGAGACTAAAAAACAAAACGGTTTTGGTTACGGGTGGATCAAGGGGATTAGGAAAAGTGATTTGTACATCAGCTGCTTCTGAGGGAGCAACGATTATCTTAAATTATGCACATAATCAAAAGCAAGCATCAGAAGTGGTAAGCGAGATTGAAGACAAAGGCGGAAAAGCATACGCAGTACAAGGAGATATTACATCAGAAGAGGGCGTGCGCACTGTAATTAGAGAAGCAAAGCGCTTGTCAGGTTCGGTAATTGATGTTCTCGTGAATAATGCCACGGGACCTCAGCCTGAGCTTTCATTAGAAGATGCAACATGGGAGGATTATGAAGATCAGCTCCGATTCTTTGTAAAAGCGCCTCTTTTGCTAGTGAAAGAGCTATTAGCTGATATGAAAATGAACCGAGGGGGAAGCATCATTAATATTGGGAGCGATGTCATTCAGAATGGAAATCCACACTTTTCAAATTATGTAACAGCAAAATCCGCGATGCTTGGAATGACGAGATCATGGGCGAAGGAACTTGGGTCATACGGAATTCGAGTAAACCTACTCAACCCAGGGTTTATTCCAGTTGAGCGTCATGATCACATTTCTAATGAGGCCATTGAAAGCTATCAAGCATCCATTCCGCTACAGCGTATGGGGACCCCTAACGATTTGGCTCAAAGCGTCATCTTTCTTGCTTCAGATGAATCATCGTTTGTGACAGGGCAATCGCTAACGGTAAACGGCGGTTATACGTTTGGATGAAGGGTTTGTGATCTACCATTTACTGAGAAAATGACAGCGTAATCTTCCTCGTTTTTACGTTAAATTAACATGGCATCATTGTTTGAAGAAGAAATGAAGGAAAGGACCACACCTGTTAAGTGAGTGGTCCTTTTGTGATCTATTTAACCTTATATACTAGCTTTTATGCAGTTTATTAGGCGTTTTTAATATGCTGTAAGAGATCCTCAGCGCTTTTGTTTACTTCATCATCTGTTAACGTACGTACACCATAGGTTGTAAACGTAGGTAAAAAGCGCATTCCCGTTAAGTTTGCCATTGCTTGAAATGGTTTTGTCAATTCGCTCATGCTAAACAGATTAAATCCACCAGCTTGGTAGGCCGCTTGAGGACCTCCTGTTGAAATCGTGAGCATAAACTCTTTTCCATGAAGCTTTGTACCTTGTGATCCATATGCCCACCCGTATGCAAGAACAGCATCTTGCCATTCTTTTAAAAGAGAAGGACTGCTGTACCAGTAAAGAGGGAATTGAAAAACGATTCGTTCATGCTCCAGAAGCAGGCGTTGTTCAAAGGCCACATCAATTTTCCCATCTGGGTATTTTGTATACAGATCATGCACAGTAATTGCATTTTCTTGAAGTAAGCGATCTTTCCACGCCTTATTCATTCGTGATGTATTTAAATCAGGATGCGCAAGAATAACCAATGTTTTTTTCATTTCTAAACTCCTTTTATTTGTATATACAAATGATAAAATAAAAAATTTTACTCAAACATTACTTCAACGTCTGTTCGTTTTTCATACATGTCATAAAAAGCGTTGGCGACATTTTGTGCAGAGAAGGAGGTGTTTTCTTCCACAAACCCCTTAATCGTTAACGTTCCCACATAAATTCCTTGTTCATTAAGCTCTTGGTGAAGACTGTACGCTAAATTACGAATCCCTGCTTTGCCAATAGCTAAAGAGGAATAATCCGCATATGGATGAAGCGCTAAACCGCCTCCCGTTAACAAAATTGCACCTTGTTTCATATAAGGAAGCGATTGTTGAATGCTAGTAAGAGCGCCCGCAACGCTAATTTTAAAATCTTCCACTAGTTGTGTCGTTGTTAAAGTCGTTGGTTTTCCAGGCTGTCCGGCTGCGGCATTATACAGTAAAACATCTATTTTTCCGTAGTGATGAATGACTTTCTGAATGGCTGCTTCTAGAGAGTGGGGTGATGCAACATCCGCAGAAAATCCTTTCGCTGTGATGCCGTCTTGTTGTAGCTCTTGTTCATATTTTTTTAATGATTCAGGATTACGTGAAATAAGGGCAACTTTAAATCCTTCTTTTCCAAATTTTCTTGCTGTATTTAAGCTAATTCCTGGTCCAGTTCCCACAATTAGAATGATTTTTTCAGACATTGAATGTTCCTCCTAATATAGTTGTATATGCAAATGAAGGGGTAAAAAAATTATAGTTCACGCTCTAATTTATTGCTCGCTTCGTGCAGTGTTCTGCTTAAATCTTTGCTAAATTCCTGTCCTAAAACTTTTGAATAGCTGTCAAACAGATCCTTTAGCGATACACGAAATTCATTGTAGAGATTTTCACCTTGATCGGTTAGCGAAATTCGCGTTTGTTTCCCGTCTGCTTTTCGGGTAACTAATGTAAGCTTTTCAAGTTTGTCAATAAATCTTGTGCTCGTAGAAGGAGCAATAGATAGCTTGTGACATAATTCCTTTTGTGTAATCTCTGGATGAAATTTTACGATCATAATCATGTACAGATACGACGGGGCCACATCACCAAAATCAAATGTTTGCTCAGCTAATTTGGTAATATTGCGTGCGAACCGACTAGCTGTAAAGTACAAACAGTGAATTAGTATTTGTTCTTCTTCGTTATTCATTTCCTCAATCCCTTCATTCATTTGCATATACAAATTAACACAAAGAAAAGTCGATAGTCAAGAAGTTTTCATGTTCTCCTCCTTCATAAGCAGAACATGAAAACCTATTTAAGCAGTGGCTCAATTTACAGACAGAATAGGTGACTGAAATTGTTCAGCTACCTATTCGTGCAAAGCCTGCTTTCTTACGGTTCTTAATGTGATGAAACCGATCAACGCAAGGATAAGCGCAACGGCCGGAATTAGAAGCTCATAATGAGAGGTGAAGAGATTAACGTTAACATTCTCCCCGTGACGGTAGTGGCGAATGAGAGAAGGGACTATGTTCAGCGTGCTAACAATAAGAAGAAGTCCGCAGTATTGATGAAGTTTTTTCATCGATCCATTATCTCCTTCCTTAAATGAGTCTTCTTTTTAAGCCTACCATTTCAAAGAATGTTTTTCCAGTTCAGCAAAGAAAGGATTCACTATCAGCTTAGGGCATCCTCCTTTTTACTTCTTCTGTAACTTAGTTGTATTCACTTGATATATGATATAGTAACGTCCGGCTTCCGTTATCATGATTTTGTCTTCTAAAAGTTTCCCGCGTTAACAACTTTTCCTCACTTCTATTGACAAAAACCTCCTAAATGTGATAATTAATAAGTGGTTAGCACTCACATCTATAGAGTGCTAACTTACTACATAGGTTCATTTTAATTGATTGAAAGGGGAATGAAAGATGACCAAGCATGAATTTAAGGCAGAGTCCAAACGTTTATTAGACATGATGATTCACTCTATTTATTCACAAAAGGAGATCTTTCTACGCGAATTAATCTCAAACTCTAGTGATGCGATTGATAAAATCTATTACAAAGCATTAACAGATGATTCACTTCAATTTGATAAAGAAAATTATTATATTAAAGTAACCGCTAACAAAGATACAAGAACGCTTACGATTTCTGACACGGGAATTGGGATGACAGAGGAAGAGCTAGAGAATAATTTAGGGGTTATTGCGAAAAGTGGTTCTCTTGCATTTAAAACGGAGAACGAATCCAAAGACGGCCACGACATTATTGGTCAGTTCGGAGTAGGCTTCTATTCATCCTTCATGGTGGCAGACGTTGTGACGGTCATCACAAAGCCATTTGGCAGTGAGGTCGCTTTTAAGTGGGAATCTGAAGGAGCCGATGGCTATACAATTGAAACAACAGAAAAAGAAGCGATTGGAACAGAGATTACGTTAAAGATTAAGGAAAATACGGAAGAAGAAAACTATGATGAGTACTTAGACGAATATCAGCTGCAGTCGATCATTAAAAAGTATTCAGACTTTATTCGCTATCCAATTAAAATGGACGTGACAGAAAGTCGTCTAAAAGAAGGCAGTGAAGATGAGTTTGAACAAGTGCAAGAGGAAAAAACGATTAACAGCATGGTGCCGATTTGGCGTAAAAATAAAAGCGAGCTGACCGATCAAGATTACAATCAGTTTTACCAGGAAAAGCGCTATGGATTTGATCAGCCGTTAAAACATCTTCACATTAGCGTAGATGGTGCCATTCGCTACAACGCAATTTTGTTCATTCCAGAGCGTACGCCTTTTGATTACTACACAAAAGAATACGAGAAGGGCTTAGAGCTGTACTCAAATGGTGTGCTAATTATGAATAAGTGCGGCGACTTGCTTCCTGACTATTACGGATTTGTGAAAGGCCTTGTGGACTCTGAGGATCTATCGTTAAATATTTCACGTGAAATTCTTCAGCATGATCGTCAACTAAAGCTGATCGCAAAAAACATTAAAAACAAAATTACAAGTCAGCTAAAAACGATGCTGAAAAACGAGCGCGAGAAATACGAACAGTTTTTTGAGGCGTTTGGCAAACAGTTAAAATACGGCGTCTACAGTGACTTTGGTGCAAACAAAAATGATCTTCAAGATTTATTGTTATTCCACTCTTCTAAGGAGCAAAAGCTAGTAACGCTAGACGAGTACGTATCACGCATGCCTGAAGATCAAAAATACATTTACTATGCGTCAGGCGAATCCTATGATCGTATCGCTAAAATGCCACAAACAGAGCTCGTACAAGACAAAGGCTACGAGATTTTATACTTCATTGATGAAATCGATGAATTTGCGATCAAAATGCTCATGAACTACAAAGAAAAAGAATTCAAGTCTGTTGCAAGCGGAGACCTTGGAATAGAAGATGAAAACAACAAAGAAGCTGAAGAAACAACGGCCGAACATAAAGAATTGTTCGAGCATATGAAACAAGTTCTATCCGGTAAAGTAAAGGACGTTAAAGTATCCACGCGTCTTAAAACACATCCTGTTTGTTTATCAGCGCAAGGGGACGTAACCATTGAGATGGAAAAAATCCTAAAAGCGATGCCTGATAATCAAAACATCCAGGCTGATAAAGTGTTAGAAATTAATCCAAATCATGACGTGTTCAAAGCTCTTACAAAAGCTTTTGAACAAGATAAAGAAAAAGCAGATTTATATACAAACTTATTGTATAGCCAAGCGCTTCTAATTGAAGGGCTTCCACTTGAAGATCCGGTTGCTTTCACAAATGATATGTGTAAGGTGATGGCATAACTTAGTTTGGCTTTTCAGAAGAGAAGATGAAAAACAATTTTCATCTTCTCTTTTTTTAGGTGAAGAACGTTAAATGATGGGAACAACCCGATATTTTATCATTAAAAATGTCGAGTATTTCTCGGATTGCTTTGCTACGATGTATTCATGGAAGGAGGGAAAACGATTGTTAAAGGAATTAAATCAAATTATGGACTATATCGAAGAGCATTTAACCGACGACTTGTCTCTCGGAAGCATTTCTGGTTATGCTGGGACTTCTGATTATCACTTAAGAACGGTGTTTTTTCATCTTTCCGGGATGACGTTAAAAGAGTATGTGAAAAACAGAAAACTATCTGAAGCAAATAAAGATTTATTGAATGGAGAAAAGGTAACAGACATTGCTTTTAAATATGGTTATCAGTCAGTCGATGGTTTTACTCGGGCATTTAAAAAATGGTGCGGTTTTTTACCTTCCGACGCAATAAAAAAAAGAACAAGCAAATCATTTCCCAAACTTTCATTTATCATTACGGTAAAAGGAGGAACTTCAATGGAATTTAGAATTGAAGACAAACCAGTTTTTCATTTAGCTGGTGTAAGCAAACGTGTTCCCATGCAATTTCAAGGTGTCAATAACGAGATTGTGAAGCTTGCTCAAAGTATAACGGAAGAGCAAAGAAAAGAAATGCATGCCCTCCAAAATATAACCCCTTATGAGATTGTGAATGCTTCTTATAATGCTGACACAAATTTCCTAAAAGAGGAAGGGGATTTGACTCACTTGATAGGTGTTTTAACGACACAAACTCAAATAAGTGATGCATTAGATAAAGTACGCGTTGAAGCATGCACTTGGGCAGTATTCCCAAACGAAGGGCCGTTTCCTTCTACGTTACAAGAAACAATGGCAAAAACATATTCAGAATGGCTTACTACGTCTGATTATGAAATTATTCAAGCTCCTAGCTTTTCTTTTACCAAAATGAACGAGCGTGTTAAAGACTACGCCTATAGTGAGATTTGGATTCCTGTTCGAAAAAAATAATAACCGTGCCCAGCGTCCTAAAAAAATAGTATGGAGATCCTTTCATGTTTCTTTTCCACTTAATACTGAGCTAGGTGTATGCAGATATGCACCCTAATACGTGGGGGAGGAAACAGATACAAAAAGAACACAAAAAAATGAAGCTAAGGATAATCCTCAGCTTCATTTTTTTATGCTTGTTCAGTCTGCTTTTTTCTACTTTGGATTTTATAAATAATTACAAGTAGCACGAACCAGACCGGTGTAACAAATAGGGAAGTGCGCGTGTCCGCTGCAAGCGCTAATACGACTACGATAAACGCAAGAAATGCTAGGATTAGGTAGTTCGTAAAAGGGTAGAGCGGCATTTTAAATTTGTTGACCTTGACTAGATCAGGTCTTGTTTTACGATATTTTAAATGACAAATGATTAAGATTCCCCAAATGTAAATAAAGCAAACCGTTGAGATACTTGTGATGAGTGTAAATACATCATCAGGCATTACGTAGTTAAGGACGATCCCAACTAAAATAATAACCGCCGAGAAAAACAGCGCGTTAGAAGGTACTTGACGACGAGTAAGCTTCGTCAACGGTTTTGGTGCATTGTCTTCCTTTGCTAGTGAGTACATCATACGGCTCGTACTAAAAATAGCACTGTTACACGCAGAAGCGGCGGATGTTAACACAACAAAGTTGATAATTGTTGCTGCCGATACGATTCCCATCGCAGCAAAGACTTGTACGAAAGGACTTTCAACTGGGCTTACCTTATTCCAAGGATAGATACTCATAATAACAAGCAGTGCCCCAATATAGAAAATTAAGATACGAATCGGTATGTTGTTAATAGCCTTTGGCATCACTTTTTCTGGATCTTCCGTTTCGCCAGCCGTTAATCCTACCATCTCAATTCCAACGAATGCAAAGACAACCATTTGGAACGATAGAATAAACCCGTTTGATCCGTGTGGGAACCAGCCGCCATGACTCCAAAGATTCGAGAAGCTTGATACGCCTTCACTTGTAGAGAATCCCTTGAAAATTAAGAACAATCCAACTACGATTAATGCGAGAATCGCAATGATTTTAACAAGCGCGAACCAAAACTCTAGCTCTCCGAACAATTTCACCGTCGCTAAGTTCATAATCAGTAATACAACGAGAGCAATTAAGCCTGGCAACCACTGTGGAACGTTTGGAAGCCAGTACTGCGTATACTTCCCGACTGCCGTTAAATCCGCCATCGCAATACATACCCAACAGAACCAGTACGTCCAACCCGTTACAAAGGCGGCTCCGTTTCCTAAGTATTCTTTTACGAAATCAACAAACGAGTGATACCCAAGGTTACTTAAAAGCAGCTCCCCGAGCGCACGCATAATTAAAAAACAAATAATACCCGTAACTATGTAAGCAAACAAAATCGAAGGCCCCGCTAAGTTAATCGATTTTCCTGATCCAAGAAACAATCCTGTCCCAATCGCGCCGCCGATTGCGATCAGCTGAACGTGTCTATTTTTAAGGCCCCTTGCTAAATTTTCTTCCTGCATCTACAATTCCCTCTCTCTCTATCCATGCTATGATGCGACCAATAGACTATTTTTTATTTTTGAATAACATCATTAGCAATTTCTAAGCTTTTATGTATTTTTATACCCCTCCTCTATCTTGTTTAATCTTCTTCATCCAAGTGTTCATATACTTTGTTATGCCTTGCTTTATCATAAAAATACAAGTTGTTTCGACTTCTGTATTTTCATGTATTTTATTATAACATCATTATCTGAAAGTTATAATAAAATAGAATACAGGCAGTTAGCGAATTAGTAAACAGCTTATTAAATAGATAGGATAACTATGTAATGAAACCAGGGACTAAAAACCCATATAAATGAAGGTTTTTCACATATTATTTGAATAGATAGACAAGAACCGTTACAATGAAATCACTATAGGGGGTATTATAAAGAATGTTAGAAATTCCGGGTCTAATTATTATTGTAGCGCTCATTGTTTACATTGCGACGTTACGTAATCGAATTAAAGATCTTGAGCAAAGGCAGTTGCAACAAATGACGCTCGAGCAACAAAGCATCCTCCGAACCCAAATCCAAACGATGCTTCAAGGTGGCAAAACCATGCCAGAAGTCGTAAAATTTGTTCGAGAAGAAACAGGCTTTGGACTTGTCGCAGCTAAACACTACGTAGATCAAGTTCAAACTGAAGAATAAGAAAGTTGTAGCTCTTGTGCAGATGCAAGGGCTTTTTATTTTTCAATTTTTTAGAAAAAAATCTATTATTTGGTTTTGAGGTGTACTAAAATAGGTATAAAGACTCAAATGGAAGAGAGCTATTGCTTATGTGGAAAACATCACTGAAAATTTGTTTTATCCTATTTTTAATGGGTGCTTGTTTTATTATTTACCAAAAGGCCTATCAGCTACTAGAAGCTTCAAGTGGGAATCCTTCAAAAAAAGAGGGCGTCACAGTCAATGTAAACCAAGTAGCAACAAACTCGACAGCCGTTGCAACGTCTGTACAGCAAAATTCACTAGCACTTCAGAAAAACACAGATAAGAAAGAGGAAACACCAGAACCTACTACTATTAATACAAAGCCAGAAGCACTTCAATATTTAAATAAACATCACATTAATACAAAAAATGATTTTGAACAGGCCATCGTTCAGCATAAATTATCATTAGTCAAAGTCTATTTACTTGCTGGGTATGACCCGAACATCGATCCAGAAAGTGATCATCCTCTTTTAGTAGGGTTGGCAAGCGAGAAGGGATATGAGCAAACAATTGACTTACTTCTTACACACGGGGCAGATCCGAATACTGCCAATGTCGATGGTGATTCCTTACTAATGGAAGCAAGTCTTGCAAACAATCCAGAGCTAGTCCGGATATTATTAAAGCACGGAGCGGTTGACATTCCTAATAGCTTGGATGGAAGTGCACTAGGAGTTGCAGAGCAGAACGGATATGATGACATTACATATCTACTTAGCAATGAAGTAGAACCAAGCGAGATTTCAGAATCTCCTTCTGTCGATGAAGAGACCATCGGAGACTTTGTGTATCAGTATGTGGAGTCGGGTCTAACAGCGATTCAACTAAATGACTTCTCGTATGTTGAAAGTTTCCTAGAACCAAATAGCAAAAGTTATAGTCAAAGCCAAAATAATATGAAAAACAAAAGCCAAAACACTCTAGAATTGCTATCATATGATACAAGGGAAGTATCTCTTCTTGATTCTCATACATATGAAGTGCATACTCGTGAGGAATATGGCATTACAAGTAAAGATGGCAAGACTAAGATTAATGAGTACAACAGCGAATATATCGTCGTTGATCACGACGGACAGCTATTTTTGCGAGAAACTCGTAATGTCGACCAAATATCAAGTCAAAGCGAATAAATAATTTGAACACGACCTCTGTTTCAATAGAAGTCGTGTTTTTTATCATTTGTCCATTTTAAAGAGTGAATGGTAAAATTATCTATAGTTAAAAAAAGGAGGGGCTTATTATTGAAAGACTTATAGAAAATATAGTAGCAAAAACAAAACAATCTCTTAACCTACATAACTATCACTTATTCCAGCATTCGATCAACCGCCACATTACAAATGATAAACAAACCACTTATCTTCTCACGATGGAATGGTTTCCGGAGCATGTCATTGATCGCGAAGAAGAATGTAATCCACCAGGGACGGTCGTAGTAGATGTGAATATCCATAGCGGAGAGATCGTTAGTATCATCACAGTAGAGGATACATCTTACACGTCGCTTATGAAATTTCAAACGTTTGAAGAAATGGTTTCACAGATTGAAACAATAACAGATTTAACATACGGAGCCCATTTTAAATTAAAGGAAGAAGAAGATCGCACGTATCGTTTTCAGGCTTATTTAGATGAAATTCTGTCTCCCATTGGAGAAATTGAAGTTTGCCTTGATGAGAATGGCCAACTTCTTTCTTATTTAAAATATGGAGATTTCCCTTTACGGTCTAGTCATAGTCAGCGCTCTTCGCTCAAAAAAGAAGAGTGCATGGATATTATTCAACAGCAGATACGCCTTATTCACATTCCGTCCTTTGAGGAAGAAGTACATATTCCTGTATATGGAATAGAAGAACTATATGTTGTAGGTGAAGACCGGTTTTTACGCCCCTATAATATCGTTCAACACAATGGGACGATCGTGGACGTTCATCAAGTGTTAACATGGGATACAACGCTTCAGGCTCCATTTGAACAAGGGAACGTTTCCTTTCAGGACAAAATTTCACTAGATGAGGTGAAACAAAGAGCGACTCATCCAGATTTGTTGCCGATTTCTGATGAGCAAAAGCAGTTATGTATAGCAGCTGTGACGGATTGCCTTCGTCAAGAGTTTCCAAACGATTCTGGGAAGTGGGAGCTTGCACGTATAGAGCGTCACAATGGATACATTCACGGAATACTTCATCCACTCGCTTCCCATGACCAACATTCGGCATTTAAAACAAAATGTACGATGATCATAAATCTTGAAACGAATAAAGTCATGACGTATATAAATAATGAAATGCTGATGGCACCATTTAAAGAGTTTACAGCAGCTCCAAAGGCTGTTGTCACAAAGGCAGAAGCGATAGAAAAACTGTTGTCTCGTATAGAGCTTAAGCCTCGTCATATTTTCAATGAAGAAAAAGATCAATATGTTCTAGCATCGCTCCTTGACTGTGATTATGGTGTTCATGCCGTAACGGGTGAGCTGCTGCGATTAGCAGATATTTAAGGCGAAAAGTGCAGTTTTGCTACTGCACTTTTCTTGACAAACAAAGTTCCTTCACCATACAATTATCTTGAATTAAAAATAAATGAATACATGATAATAATCATTTAATGGGGTGAGGATTTGATTCAAGTACATAAAGCAAACGCAAGACATGCGGTTAAGACGGATTGGCTAGAAAGTCACCTTAGCTTTTCATTTGGTCCGTACTATGATTCAGAGAATATTCAGTTTGGTCCACTTCGAGTGTTTAATGATGACACGGTACAGCCTGACAAGGGATTTGGAATTCACCCTCATCGGGAAGCAGAAATTGTTTCCATTGTTTTAAAAGGTCAGTTAAAGCATGAGGACAGTCTTGGCAATTCAGGAACGTTGCACGTAGGGGATGTTCAAGTAATGAGCGCAGGTACGGGCGCACTTCATTCCGAGTTTAATCCGTCGTCTACGGAAGAGACACAGTTTTTACAGCTTTGGTTTTTACCGAATAAAAGTCAGTTAACGCCTTCATATGAAGATGTATCTTATGACCAAGAACAGCTTCGTAATCAGCTTCTACCGATTATTTCGCACACACCATCCGCAAACGTAGCGAAAATTAATCAAGATGTGACTCTATATCTTTCAAAACTTGAACAGGGGAAAGAGTTAACGTTTGACCAACCAAAAGGTCGAAAAATCTATGTGTTTACGATTGAAGGCGAGCTCCGCTTAAATGCAGAAACTGTAGTAGAAAACCGCGATGCTGCAAGAGTAACAGATACGGAGAATCTTCATATTAAAGCATCAGAAGACAGCTTCTTTTTACTAATTGACCTACCAGGAGGGGAGTAACATATGTTAATGATTCGACATGCTATTGGCAGCCGCTTATTTTTGCAAACAGAAGATTATTCGATTACTCCTCGTGGAGAACAGTGGCTCATTTCTTGCCGCGCAACAGAAGAAGAACAAAGCAATTTACTAGAGTTTCGCCACGAACTGAACTTATTTCATGTGACCGATGAAAACAAAACGTGGTATTACTCCTCAAAAGGAGAAGTTCATGAAGGGAACGGAGCAATTACGATTGTTGCGGATCATCAAACCATATACCCGAAAGAAGAGAAGTAGTTCTCAAAAGAGAGAATCAACAAAAAAGTTGGTTCTCTTTTTTGTTTAAAGGAATTTACAGCTGTCTGTTTCTTACAAATAAAACTTATGATAGCCTTAGACTATTGTATTATCGCAAGGAAAATAATTAAGCATAGGGGGGATTATAGTGGATAAAGAAATAGAGAAAATAATTGTAAAAACATTTTTCACCAAAAGGCTACAAGACAGGGTTTTATTTGAAATGTCTTCAGCTAAGAAACGCAAAGATGCTTTAAGTCGTCTTTGTCATTCTTATGGAACAACTCTTCGTAATGAGTATATGGTAGATATTCCGAAGCCAAATTCCGACCCCGAAGCAATAGCAAAGGTATTAAAGCAAAATGGAGCCGGGAATTCCTGTTATGTACTTTCCTGGAATGAAGAAATTGATGGACAAAAACTACCATTATTGACTGCCTTAGAACATGCTGTCGGGATGGGGATGCCCTCAATTATTTCATGTATACCCGATAAACTTGCTTATTTTGAAGGTGAGCTAGAAGCTCTTCCTCCCCCAAGATTTTTATTAAAAAGGCCATAACAAAGCGACCTCGTATGTAAATAAGTTTACTGAGGTCGCTTGTTTTCTATTATATCTTTGTTTGTTATGTGCTCTTAATGAATAAAATCCATCCACTTCTTATGCGTGGCTGTTTCGTCTTCCTGTTCTTCTTAAAACAAAGCTAACAATTAGGATTAAGATAATTGCTCCGATGATTGAAGGGATGATAGCAAAGTTACCGATTACAGGTCCCCAGCTTCCTAAAATAAGTCCACCTAACCAAGAACCAATAAAACCAGCGATAATATTTCCGATAATACCTCCAGGGACGTCACGTCCTACGATTAGTCCAGCAAGCCACCCAATAATTCCACCTACGATTAAAGTCCATATAATTCCCATTTTTAATTTCCTCCTTCTAAGTTAGTTAATTATTTCTACCCCTTCCGAAAAATTGTTAATCATTTTTCATCAAAAAATAAGGAATTTTTACTGAAGAAGAAAACACAGGAGCGGTGAAGACTCTCTTATAAACGATTAAAATTAAACATTCCTTTTGATGCATAAGTGTCTTTTTCTATCGTACATAGAGAAAAAAGAAGGTGAAAAGGGGACCGTTACGTTACGAGAGATCGCATTCTAAAATAAATGAGGGGAAGCGCCATATACAGAAAAAGTAGAGGTTAATAAAAAACACGTATCACCGCGTAGTGCCAGTGATACGTGTTTAACAAAAAATAAAGAGATCCTATTCGTGTTTTAATATTTATAAGATTGCCCGCCATCGATTGGAATAACTGTGGCATTAATGAAGTTTGCTTGATCAGATAGAAGGAAGGCAACTAAGTAACCTACTTCTTCCGGTTTTCCAAATCGTTTCATTGGATTAGTCTCAACGAATTGTTTTCCTACTTCTTCCCAATTTTCAGGATCAATTTGTTTTAGTGACCCTTCAACCATTGGAGTCATAATGGCACCAGGAGCGATTGCTTTAATACTAATTCCATATTGACCATATTCAATACCAGAGTTTCGTGTTAATCCAACTACGCCATGTTTACTAGCTGCATAACCAGATTGACTTCCGATTCCACGAATACCACCTACTGAAGCAGCATTAACAATTGAGCCAAAACCTTGTTTGCGCATCACTTTTAATACGTATTTTAGACCGAAAAAGACACCATTTAAGTTCACGTCCACTACTTTTTGAAATTCGTCGGTACCATACTCTTCTGTTAGGCTTTGTTTTCCTTCAATTCCTGCATTGTTGAAAAAAGCATCAATTTTCTCAAATGTCTCTACTGTTTGATTAATAAAACTTTCAACTGCTTTTTCGTCCGTTACATTTGCTGTAATAAGCAATACTTCTGCACTTGGAACAGCTTCTAGAACTTTTGCTTTTGTTTCTTCTAATGAAGAAGAATTCAAATCAACGAGTGAAAGTTTTGCTCCTTCTTTCGCTACTTGTAAAGCAGAAGCTTGTCCAAGTCCAGATCCAGCACCTGTAATTAAAACTACTTTTCCATCAAAACGATTTGTCATTGAAAATTCCTCCCTAATGATTTTTATAAAATTATTTTTAGTTGAGTACTCTCTAACTAAAGATCTATACGTATGTCAGGCTTTACTAATAGCTACAACATGTATTACTGAGCTGTATATCCACCGTCTAAAGTTAAGCTACTACCCGTCATAAACGAAGAGTCATCAGATGACATGAATAAAACTGCTTTTGCCATTTCTTCTGCTTTACCTAAGCGTTTTAAAGGTGTAATAGAAGCTAATGCTTGTTTGTCCTCTTCCGGTATAATAGGGGTATCAATAAACCCAGGGCACAGTGCGTTAATGCGAATATTTTGATCCGCATATTCAAGGGCAAGGGAACGAGTTAAGTTAATAACGCCACCTTTTGCAGCATTATAAGCCGCTGAGCCAGGTGAACCTACCCATCCATACATAGAAGCCGTATTAACAATCGTACCGCCGCCTGTTTTTAACATGTTACGGATGGACTCACGTGCTACTAAAAAGACCCCGTCTAAGTCAACGTTTACCGTTTTGCGCCATTCTGAATATTCCAAGTCATGTGAAGGGTGAACACGACCGATTCCTGCATTATTGAAAACGACATCTACTGTCCCAAATGTAGAAACAGCTTGTGCAAAGATATTTTCAACTTCTTCTTCACTCGTAATGTCAGCTTTTATGAAGAGAACATGCGGTGTGATCGCTTTCAATTCTTCTTCAAAAGCTTTTCCTTTTTCTTCGTTTAAGTCCACCAAAACGACTTTGGCACCCTCTGAAACAAATAAACGTGCTGTTTCTGCTCCAATACCAGAAGCTCCTCCAGTTATAACGGCTACGTTATCTTGTAATTTCCCCATTTCTAATCCTCCCAGCATGATGAATCAGCTATCATATTTTGAACAAAAATGCTAGATTAGTTTTATACATGTGCGTTTTTGTTCACAATTTAATTTTACTCCTCAGCTTATATTTAACAATCATTAATATTTCAGCAAGTGTCTACTAGATAGACACTCGAAGAGAATGTGTCTATTTTTAGGGAGGTTTTTTTATGCACAGCGAACAAAGTGAAGAATCAAAGCGCCAGCATCGAACGAAAGAACACTTAAAACAAGCGCTGATTAAACTCATAAAAGAGAAGGGGTATCATAATGTAACGGTTAAGAATATTGTTGATTCTGCTGCTTACAATCGGAGTACCTTTTACATTCATTATCCTGACAAAATTGAACTTGCCAACGATCTGCTGGCCAACATGCTTCAAGGTCTAGAAAAATCATTAGGAATGCCGTATCAGAGGGGACATAAAAAGTACACAGCTAATCTCAATGAGCTCTCTCTTGACATCGTCTTCTACATCTATAACAATCGCCATTTTTTTGAGCTCATTAATCAGGACGATACGTTGCCAGGATTGCATATACAGTTTCCGCAAACAATTGTGAAAATATATAAAGAGCAATTTGTTTTTGAAACGATTAATCGTATACCCGTCAATATGGAATATTTTAAACGCTATACAGCTTATGGATTTTATGGGCTTCTTCAAAATTGGATACGAAATGGTTTTCAAGAAACACCGCAGGAATTTATCCGTGAAGTAATTGATTTAGCAAAAACACATATCTATTCAATCGAGTATATCGGAAATGAACCATCAATTAACGGAAGGAGCAATTAAATACATGGATGTATGGAAATACAATTTAGTGAATGATACAATCAGCCAAAACCCTGGGTATTTGCTTCCTAACGAGATGCATTTTGACATTTACATTGGGCCAGATCAAGAGCTTTGTATCGTAGGCAGAGTAGATCATAATTATATTTGCTGGGCATCGATCACTCATTGCACGGAAACCGATTTGTCTGTTTCAATCATCAACCGTTTATTAAACTTGAATCCGACTATGTTTTCAACAACAGGCTATGCGCTATCATCCCATTATGAAAAAGTAATGACCTGGCATCGGTTTAGCATCCTTAAAAAGGAGAGAGACGGTCAAAGTCAATACTTTTCTCAAGGCACTCATTTGTATTTTGATACAAATCACAGGTATCTCGCAAAATGGCTAGCAAATGAAATATCCTGTTTCTATACACAAGAATCGTTAAAGTGTCAGTTTCGTTTGGTGGATAAAACTTATGTAACCATTTTAAAAGGATACGAAAAGCTTTTAAAACGAGAGAAAAGCGTGGAGCACTATTTTGATACAAAGCCACTTCGCTCGATATTAGAAGCGGAAAGTTATTTACGGTTAGCTAAGGATCAAGACGTTCGAAGTACATATTTGAGCTGTATGAAAGAGTGCCAGAGCCTCTATAATCTTTATATGTCAAAAGTGAGATAGGAAAAAAATTGCTGATGTAGGCTTGATTGATAGCACAAACGCTTATGTGCTATCAATCAAGCCCTTTGTTAAATAGGGGAGGGAGCCGGTTAGTCTACAAGTCCACGTGTTCTGCTACTCTTCTTCCTCAAGAAAAATAAAACCACGATCAATAATATCCTGTAAATACTCATTAAAGCTTGTAGCAATTACTTTATATTCGTCTGGATCATGGAGAAAGCGCACGATTTGGCCAGGCACTCCATCAGCAGCAGGATTAAAGTCAATATAGAGACTTGAGGTTCCACCGTTATTCATGCAGTCCGAAAAATGAATGTACGTTCCAGGGAGTAATCCTTCTTGATTTATCTTCGGATCCACAGCATCTCTGTCTTCTAAAAGATAGGAGACGTCTTGTTCTTCCTTTGAACTCTCCATCATCTGCTGGGCGGACAGTAAGTAGTAGGGGTATCTGCCATCTTCAACATCTGACCCAAGCACACACACCGCAATTTTACTTTCCCCATACGTTCGCCAAAAGGTGCCATCAATCTGTTGGAGTAAAGCGAGCAGCGATTCTGGACAATTTGGATACGTTGACCTTAATTGTTCTAAATCCTCTTTCGTCGCCCCGTACGATTTTTGAAGTTCTTCAAGTTCATCAGCTGGCAATGCAGCTCTTAATCCATTTAAATAGCGAGTGACTAAATTCATTTCTTCAACCTCCTGTGAGTGACGATGACATACGTTTACAACATTCATTCAATAATTAAGCTAATTTTACCATATGCACAGCTCATAATCCTTAAATAATAGGGCAAAGTTCATCATCTCTCAGTAAAGAAACAGCTTCTTTCGTTCATTTCCCACTATAAATCGAGCGCGTAGTTCGTTGTGAAAACCCTGTGAATTAGTTATATAATTGATGGGTCATTTATTTTTACGAAAACGCAAACTAAAATGATTGACATATCAATTATATTGATTTAATATCATGACTATACCTTGTAAATAAAGGTTAAGAACATTAATTGACGGGTCATTTAATTTGTGTTACATTTTGACAACATCATTCTCTTATAGTATATTAGTTGATATATCAATTATACGGAGGAGTGATGTTTTGCCTAGCTATTGTTCAGAACAAGGGAAAATTATTTATCAGCTGAATGACATTTACAAATTGATGAGTCCAAAGTTTGAGCGCTGCACTGGAATTAGCCAGTCACGTTTGGAACTTCTTCATAAATTATTTGATGTGGATGAAATCAGTCAAACCCAGCTACAAAAAGAGGTTTGTATAGATGGAGCAGCCGTCACAAGACATTTAAAGCAGCTTGAAGCTAAAGGAATGGTGGCGCGCAGAAAAAACCCTGCGGATAATCGTTTTACATTTGTTCGTCTAACAAAAGAGGGAAGAGAGCAGATCGAATCCTTTAAGAAAGAAAAAGAACAGTTCATCAACCGAGTGCTTGATGGCCTTACAGAACAAGATTTGAAGGGATTGTCTGTCACTCTTTCTCGAATTCAAGACAACGTCAATAAAATACAGTATTGAAGAAGAGGGGAAATGAATATGAACAGCACGAGAAACAATGACTTTAAAGACATTATTACAGGTCGTCGTTCCATTCGAAATTACGATAAAAGCGTAAAAATCAGCAAAGAAGAAATGACGGAGATTTTAACAGAAGCAACGCTTGCACCATCTTCTGTTAACCTTCAACCATGGCGCTTCCTTGTCATTGATAGTGAAGAAGGGAAAGCAACGCTTGCACCACTTGCAAAGTTTAACCAAACACAAGTTGAAACATCATCTGCTGTGATCGCTGTTTTTGTTGACATGAACAGCCTTGATTATACAGAGCGTATTTACAATGAGGCAGTTGAAAAAGGATATATGCCGGCTGAAGTAAGAGACAGACAAATTCCTGGAATCAAAGGATTATTAAGTCAATTACCAGATCAAGCAATGCGCGAAATGAATTTAATTGACGGTGGTCTTGTCTCTATGCAACTAATGCTTGCTGCTCGTCACCATGGATATGACACAAACCCAATTGGTGGGTATGAAAAAGATCAAATTGCAGAAGCATATCGAATGGACAAAGAACGTTACTATCCAGTTATGTTGCTTTCAATCGGAAAAGCAGTAGACGAAGGATATCCATCTGTACGTCTACCAATTGATGAAATTACAGAGTGGAAATAAACCAATACGAAAAAGAGGAGAATGAACATGATTATTACACACGCTGAACTACAAGTAAACCCTGCAAAGGTAGAAGAATTTTTAGTTGAAATTCGCACGCTTATCGCTGCATCTAAACAAGAAGAAGGAAACGTAGACTACACGCTTAAACGTGATGTAGAAAACCCAAATCATTTCACAATGATCGAAATTTGGAAAGACATGGACGCGGTTCAAAGCCATAACACAAGCGCACACTTCCAAGCATTCGTTGGAAAAGCGAAAGAATTCTTAGCTGGGCCACTTTCTGCTCGCATGTTTAATGGAGAAGAATTAAAGCTTTCTTAATTCGAAATAAACGAAAAAGACCGGTGCGTGCACCGGTCTTTTTCATGTCAATGATTATAATTTGAATTGAGGATTGTCTTTATGTAAAAAGAATAAGGCATTTGTCCCTGCTGGTAATCATCTACTTGCCTGATGATACTAATTTTCGTGTCTTAGCATCATATATTTTATAGCTAATTTCAAACTGATGATCCTTTGTAACGGTTACTTGGCAATAATATGGAATTGACTTACCATAAGCATCAAGGTTAGGGATGTCCCTAAACATAAAATCTTCACCCGTATCAGTCATTGCAAAGTCCGCTTCCGAAGAACGACCTGCGGAATCAATGTCGATCACACATTTTCCACTGACAGTGTCATATTCCTTCAGGACAATATACTTTAGGCTAGGAACAGTCATCACTAGACAAAAAACGCCTATTATCAAAGCCAATAGGGTTTTACCTATATTCAATAGGGTATAACTCCTATTACGGTATATAGCAATAGATCTAACTATCGCTACAATCAGCAATAAAAATCCAATCATTAGCAGTACATAAAACATTAACATTTTATTTTATCCATTTCCTTTAACTATTTTTATCTCAAACTGACCCATAGGTTAACTATGCGCCTTTTATCCAACTTGAAACTTTTCTAATTCTTAGAGGGCTCAAACTGTAATTCGCTTCGTTTAAACCACTTGTTATTATAATCGCACATTTAAGAAATCGTCAAATTATGCCACATATGGTTTTGACAGGCAGTCGTTTAAAGCGTAGAATTGGTCTAAGCCACAAGGAACCTACATGTATTAGCATTTGGGTAATCTTCAATAAAGGAGCATTTACATTTGAAAAATCAATTTTCCCAGTTAATTAACGATAATGACAGTATTCATATCTATTATAATATTGAAGATAGCGAAGGCTACTTAAACAATCTTGTCTCTTACATTGTTTCAGGAGTAGAAGAAAAGAGACATACGTTAGTAATTGAAAGCGAGAAATTAATTCCTTTGCTTTTTGAAAAGCTAGAAAAAACTCTGACGAAAGAACAGCTCACGTATATCCATACCATTAATAATTTTGATTATTACTGTTCGAGCGGAAGTTTTCAACCACCTGTCATTTTCGACCACCTTTCTAAACATTTAGATCCTTTTTATAAAAATAATTTGTCGTTTCAAATATGGGCCCATGTGGAATGGGGACAACAAGAAGGTGTTGTACCTATTTTAGAGGAATTTGAAAATGATGCAGATAAATTAGTAAACGAAGGCGGGCTATATTTAGTTTGCGCGTATGATGAAGAAAGAGTGACGGACGTTCTGAAGCTTGCATTAATGAAATCACATCCATACGTTATTTCAGAAAATAAAATTACCCCATCTGATTTGTATACCCTTACAAATGCAATATGATGGGTAATGTTTAAAGATTTTTAATTTAAAAAACGAAAACAGAAATAAACATTGCTACATAATCAAGCACGTTACTTGTCGTTTTCTAGAATCTATCTTCTACATAGAAAACAAACCTTCAGCTATGACATGTCTTCCACTTGATTACAACACTTTGTTTTAAAACCTTTTTCCCTAAATTATGAGAGAGTGACAACGAGCTAGTATCAACTATTTCCGGAGGCGCTATGCATAGAAATCAGGCTTTATACGCTTTTCTAATGGACAATATTCCAACGTTAACGGAGGCATGGTACGCTTCGTTAAGCAAAGAAAGAAGGAACGGTATTTATTCTTCTCATAATCCCCGAGTAGTAGAGAAGCTAAAACAGCACAACTATGAGTTTCATCGTCACTTTTGCGAGATTTTTATATTGAGTGAACAAGATTTCAAGACTAATTTTCGTCCGTGGATTAAAGAAATGGTCCAAGACGTTACGTATTATCAAACACCTTTTCACCTCATCATTCAGGAGTTTATGAGAAACCGTGAACTTTATTTTTCCCTTCTTGACACCTATACGTCTCAACACGAAGATGTATCCCAAAATTTAGAGCGCATTTGGATGAAATTAATTACGAGAATGTTTGATGACGTCATTTGTACCATTGCTGAAGAAGCTGATCAAGCGGCTCAAGTACGATTGAAAGCACAGCGTGAGCTTATTAATGAACTTAGCGCTCCTGTTATCAGTCTAAAAGATTGTGACATTTCCCTATTACCGTTGATCGGAACAGTGGATGAAGAAAGGGCAAAAATTATTTTAGAAGCTACGTTAGAACAATGTATAATGATGAAAATCAAAAAACTTTATATCGACCTATCAGGAACAAGTATCGTTAGCAGCTTAGTGTGTCATCACCTCGATAAATTGATTGCTGCACTACGAATCATCGGAATTGAAACTGTACTTTGTGGAATGAGAGCAGAATTTGCACAGGATGCTACACAGCTTGGATTTGTGTTTGAAGGGGTTGAGATAAGGTCTAGCCTTTCCCAAGCTCTAGCTATTCACTCGTAGTTGTAAAACAAAATATGTATGAGAAGCCTTTAGGAGAGATCTTAGAGGTTTTTTCTTGTTTAACAAGTGTTACATAGGTTCATTTTTTATTTTGAAACTACCCGTATACAAATTCATAACATCTCATTGCTATACTAGGCTTGAGTTATTGATATAACATTTATATATAGTGAAAAAAAGGGAGAGATAATTTCCTAAGGGGAACAAACATCCTTTAATTAATACTTCACTCTATCATTTCACACTTGGTAAAATGCAATTAGCTGAAATATCTATTCAACGAAAAACACTAAATTTATACAAACTAAAAATAATAAGAAGGTGGAAACGTGTCATTTAATCTCGTAATTAATAGTTGGAGTGTCAATGAGTATGAAGAAATAGTAGGGAACCTTTCTATACGTATGAATCAGAAAAAAGTTTTAAGCGTGAATACAGATATTGAATTTTTAATTGATCAATTCTATCAATGTTACATAGCATTAATAGAAGAAAAGGATTTTCTATTATCTCTTCAAAATTGTGAAGTTGTGCTAGAAATTGAACGTGTAGATCAGTTTATAAGAATCAAAAAAGGAAGGAAAGATCTTGCAAAAGTACCGATTAAAGATTTTCTAACAGGGCTATTATCATTTTTGAAGAAAGCTACTCAAGGCTTTTTAGATCAAGCTGGTCAGCTATCTTATTCTTTAAGAATGGTGTCTGAAAACATTGCGATGATTGATCTCCATCACAGTAATTTATGTCAGCGCTTAGTAGATTGTGCTCCCTATTACTCTAATCCCATATTTACAGAGTTTGAATCAACGACAAAGCACAGCCTCAAATGGTCTGCTTTAGGTAATTTCTTTAATCGATCGAGTTATGTTTCCATGTCAAAAAAATTCATGATACGCTCTATTTTTGGAGAAGAAATGTTTGCGTTGGATTTGCAAACAAAGCGGTTAAAGTGGTCTCAAAAACTGGTAGATGATTATATGCCTAATGCGTTTCTAGAGACTGATCAATCCATTATAGTATGGAATGACGCCCATGAAGATGACATAGATGACGTAAAGATGATTGCTTATAATATCAAAACTGGCTCTGTTTTATGGAAAAAAGATTGGAGCAAAAGAGTTCTGAATGCCCAATTATTAAGCGATAACAAGTTAACTATTTTACTAGAGGATTCTTTTAGCTGCATTGATATAACTACAGGTAAACTCGTAGGCAATATGTCCATAGATATAAAACCTAGCGAAATATACTATGATTTAGATGCTAATTACGTCATAATGGCAGGATCTCCGATTGATGATGAGTATGAACTTTATTTGCAAGCAATTGATCTGTATTCTTATAAAGTTTTATGGACAAAAAATATACCATTTTGTCCAAATGCACCTTCCAGCATAAACAAGCATGGGTTTTTCAACGTAACGGAAGACCGCATCCAGTGCTGGTCGTTCAATAAAAATTGCTGTACGTTACAACTTGAAGAACCATTATTGCATCAAGAAGAACCTCTGTTTATTGATTTTTTTGAATCAGCGCTACTTCTTTGTTCAATTGATTATAATTTTGAAGGATCACAAACGATTGTCCGAATTTTTGATCGAACAACACTAAAAGAGCGTAAACATTTTGTTTTAAAAGGGCAGCAAGAAATCCCATCTACCTTGATGAACGAGAAAATGATTGTACCTCTAGAAAAAGGGCAAATTTATTTAATTGATCTTAAAAAAGAGGAACTTAGCAAGAGATTTGAGCTTATAGATGAGATAGAAGAAAAGCCTCTTGTTTGCAACGATTTTGTCTTTGTATCAGCAAAAAGCGGACACTTGAAGGCAATACATATGACTTCAGAGCAAGTAGAAATGGACGTAAAACTACCAAGAGAATTATTCGGGACTGGCTCTATTCAATCTGTTTGCCATTCGGAATTGGAGGGTTATTATTTCGTCTCGGCTGACGGCAGTATATTTAATATCGCCTAACCGGAACATTAATCGATTGAAGATCAAAAAATTTAGCTATAGATATACTCAATTTCAAAACTGAGACATGAATATTTAATAGGTATCTATACTGCGTTAATTAACATGACAGGGAAGTACTATTGTTTAAGGGTTTCAACTATTTTGTAGTACGTGTAACGTTCTTGCTTCATATTCCGTTTATGTATAAGATCAGCTTTTACAAAAGGGGGATGAAAATGAATAAAAAGAAGTGTTATGCTCTTTTGAGTGGAAGTACAGCCATCATTCTTAGTATAGGCATATGGAGTTATTCTACGATGGATCGTCCAACATCTTATGCGAGTGAGCAACATCAAAAAAAGGAAATTCTTCATCAGATTGAAGCCGCACCCAAAAGAGAAATCACAGGAATCTTTCCGTCCTATACATTAGAAGAATTGAAAGAGAAGGCAACGTTAATTGTAGTGGGGACTCCGACGAAAATCCTTGATAGTTATGAAAAACAACATGCACCATTCACTAAATACAAGTTTCATCTTTCCAAAGTATATAAAGGTGACGGTGAAGAGGGGACAGAAATTGAGCTTCTCCAGGACGGGAATAAAGATGCCTCATATAACGTTCATCCCCTAATGGAAGTAGGAGAAAAGTATATATTGTTTCTCAAAAGAAGTTCCACTGGCGCTTTAATTATGGTTGGAGGACCTGCTGCAAAATATGAATATAATAAAGAGGAAAAAGTATTTGAGAGTATCGATGGCGGAAGAATAGATGAACATTTGGAACGAAAGTAAATTTTCTTCCAAACCATGATGATAGAGGGTAACGTTCTTACTTCGTTACGATTCAAAGCATTTTTAAATTTGTAAGATAGTCGAAAAGAAGCCATTGTATTAATCTAAAAAGGACAGGCATCTAAAAAATAAGTGACTGTCCTTTTTAAAATATATATTCTTTTGAAAAAGTGCGTTGTTTGCTTAGACTCGAGCAGTGCATGTCTATTGATTAAGAGTTTGTTCTTAGTATCAAATCCCTAGGTTAACTCTTAGAAAATCTTAGGCTAGTCCAATAAATCCTAAAAAACTTAAACCAAGTCCGACTAATATAAAGAAAACCTTCCATACATACCAAGGCGTTTTATTCATGACAAGAAGAAAAACGTTTATGATAATGGTGTCTAAAATGCCATCTCCCATTGCTGGACCAACACCTTTTCCTATGTCAGGGCTATGTCCTTTTTTATTATACCTAATTCCTAAAATCAGGGTCACTATGCCCATTAAAAGAATGAATACTTTACATAAAACTAGAACCATCTTGTTGCTCCTTTTACAGTTTTGTTTTTTTCGTCATTTTAGTATGGGGGAAGGGGGACAACCTTAGAAAAATCGTTTCGTTTCTTCACGCTATCTGTTAAATACCCTTTTTTCCAAGTTCTTTGCGAATTCGGTAAGAGGAGGTGATCGTTGTGTAGCTCATAAAGGAAAATAATAAAATAGCAGGTATAGCAATTACTATTTTTGTTTGCGCTACAATGGATAAGACGATGCCACACAGGGCACCTTGAATAGCGCTCATCGCAGCCAGGCGATTTTTTGCGGTTTTTTTGCTTCTCTTTATTTTTACGTAGAAGAAAACCCAGCCGATCCAAGAGATTAATAAGAATCCTAAATAAATCATAAAATACGTATCCATTTTTAATCCTTTCTTATTAACTTATTTTGTAGAATAGAATATTTTGAAGGATGGCAGTGGTAACGGTTTTATATGTGAGCTAATCGTTTAATGAAATAAATACCAAGGGAGATTTTACATCATTTAAGGGAGTTTGGATACAGGTATATAGACCTTATTTTGTAACTTGCTCGGTCCTAATAAAAAACTTTTCCAGGTAGGATGTTGCCAACAAAAAAAGATTGCTCATGGGCTATCGTTCATCATTCTGCTTGCTTACTTTTTTCTTTCAACATAGAAGGTATGTGAGGAGTGTATCTCCAAGACCTATGAGGATATAGTGTAATTTTGATTTATCCCCACTCCATAATATAAGTAATCAAAGGGGGATACCCAAATAACCAACGTTATATATGTAATAAGCGCATAAATAAAATCCCCTTATTTGTGAAGCATAAAAATGAGGTGATTAACTTGAGATGGAATAGTTTTTTTAAATTTTTAGTTGTCCTTTTATTTCTATTTTCGTTTGCTGATCGTTCACATGCAAAGGAGCAGCCATCAAAAAACTTTCTAAACGGTTTTAACGTTGACATAACGGGACACGATACCTATTCTTTTGGTGATTTTAATCAAGTTGGCTACAAAATTACGCCACTTGCACAGTTGTTTTTAGCAATCCTTCAGACAGAACACGAGTGGATTGATGAACCGCTTCTTTATCTAAAAGGGAATAAGGGATATTTTCATTTGTGGAAGGAAGATGGAACCAACGTACTGTATACAGTCAAAAAACAGCCAAGTAAAGATTCGGCAGAAATGTGGGGAATTGTAGAAGTTCAACGAACCAAGGTGAATCGCATTCCGGTATCGAAGACATTGCTTAAAGAAGCGCTGATAGAACGATTGGTAGACTCCATTTCTGAGGGGATTACACATCACTAGGGTGAGTTCAAACTCTGGAGCAGAGGTGAAGAAAAGATTCTTCACCTGACGAACGATGAAGGAAATATCCTAGTAACGGTGCAAGTAACGACATTCGAAGGAGCTCATAATCCGCCTTATGGGGAGGAGATTATTACTTTTCATATTTTGAGTGGTGGGGATGTTAAAGAAGTGAATTATTATCATAGAGATATCCCGGAGAATGAACACCCCAAGCTGAAATTCCGCTGATGAACAGAAGAACAGCTGTTCATCATAAAGATTACAAAAAATATTACTTCGGTTAGAATATGTTTTTTACTCATATCTCGTCTTTCTAGGTAACATGATGGAGAAAGCTGATATTTCCAGAAACAGCACAGCAGAAAAAAGAGGGCGAAATCCCCTCTTTTGCTTACGTGTTCTTCAGATGCAAATTAGTCCTGATCGTCATCAAGACTTCTGTCTCTAATATCACCCGCAAAGGACCACCCTTTACGGTCAAGAAAGCTCGTAAACTCATCTAAAAATTCATTTATAGGTAAAGGGCCTGAAAAATCTTTCACTGAAATGGTTCCTTCTATTTTCACTTCAGTAACTTCGTTTTTACTGCGCTTCTTTTCATTTTCCCATACAGGTTTCCATAAGGGGTCTTTCTCATAGCCGTTGTTCTTTACGTTTTTTAAATATTGTGGTTCACTAGCACCAATAGTAATGAAATTTCTTTGGGCTTGTCTTAGGCATACGCCGTTGGCTCCGCCCCAATAGTCTGGATCTTCATTCATCACGTAATCGTCTTGCCAAAAACACATCTTGCAAATTTCATCACTACCATTTTCTTCTTCCGACAATGTTCTATAACCGCAGCAAGGACAAGTATATTTTTGCATCATTTGTAAACCTCCCTATTATCTATCACCTGATAACCTTCTAAATGAATCAAACTATAGCATCAGCCATCGCTTAAAAGAAATACCAATTGAGCTAGCCTATTGTAACATTTCTGTGTAATTATTCATCTTTTTTTGGAAAATAAAGGAAATTAGGAAGGTCTATATTAAATCTAGCGGAACGATACTTAAATAGGGAATATATGTAATTTTCTTGAAATTAGGAAGGGCTTATTAGGTTTTAGTATGGCTCGATTCGCTCCATGAACAAATGCCAATAGAACCATTTAGAGAGAGGGTAGAATTAATAAGTATAAGGAAGAGAATCATCATTCTCTTCCTTACGAATCCGTTACTTCCAGTTTTTGTTAATAAACGTATCGCGACCTGATGTTTCACGTTCTTCTTTATATGCTTGAGGATTTTTCTTATAAAAATCTTGGTGACGTTCTTCGGCTTCATAAAACTCGCTCGCCGGCAAAATCTCCGTTACGATTGGGTCTTTGAATCGACCGCTTTCTTCTAAAGCCTTTAGAGACTTCTCAGCTAGTTCTTTTTGTTCTTCTGTATGATAGAAGATAGCCGTTCTGTACTGACTGCCTCGGTCAATGAACTGTCCTCCGTCGTCAGTTGGATCAATTTGTGGCCAGTATAGATCGAGCAACTGTTGATATGAAAAGAGCGCTGGATCGTACGTAATTTGAACGGACTCACGATGTCCAGTCTTGCCCGTTTTTATTTGTTCGTAGGACGGGTTTTGAACCTCTCCGCCTGTATAGCCTGATACGATGCCATGAATACCAGGAAGCTCGTCAAATGGTTTTACCATACACCAGAAGCAGCCTCCTGCGAATGTTGCAAGTTGTTTAGTACTCAATTTTATTCCTCCTTAACGCAAAATCGATTTGTTTAAAATGATTCTAACGTGATTGGAGGAAAAATAAAAGTGATTGAACTGTAAGGTTCTTGAGATTCTTTTTTTACGCTCATTTTCATCACAGTTCGTTCACCTACATGATCGTTTAATAGTAACTATTTAAGCTTTTAAAAGTAGACTGATGGTAGGACAATAACAAAACCTTTTGGATAATGATCCTTGTTTTATCCGATTTTTTCTGTTTTCGCATGCTTCATGAGTTGCATAGTCACTTTTATCGTATCCATTGCTGCAAACTTTGTTTGGTGTTTTATCATGTTTTGCTGAATAGTCGTTAAGATCTGTGGGTTAAGCAGAACTTTTTTGAGTTGGTCTATGATTTCTGTTGAATTGTTGACTAGTAGTCCAATTCCTGATTGTTCAATAAACAAAGAATTATCTTGTTCTTGTCCTGGAAGGGGAGAGGAAACGAGTAATGGCGCTCCCATTGCAATGGCTTCTGACATCGTAACTCCTCCTAGTTTAGTCATGACAAGATTAGAAATAGCCATGAGTTCATGAATATTATCCATATATCCCATAATCCTAACATCGTGCTTAGAATAGGCAAATGCTCGTTGCAAAGAGTCCTTTAATTTATCATTTTTTCCACAAACGATCATTAATTGAATAGGAGTAGAGAGGGTTTCTAATTGCTGAAACGCCTCTTTTGGGAAAAATCCATCTCCTCCACCCATCACAAGAAGTGTGAATTTGTGAGGCGATAAGCCATATTTTCCGCATACGCCTTGTTTTGAGACACGTTTTGAAAACCCTCGTTTTAACGGAATTCCGGTTGCTTGAATTTTATATGCTTCAATGCCTATATCAATAAGCTTTCTTTTCAATTGTTGTGTGGCGACAATATATTGATCAGTACACGGATGAACCCAGTAAGAGTGATCTCCATAATCGGTTATAATCGTGATGGCTGGAATTCCTACAGACCCTTCCTCTTTTAATTTCGAAATCATTCCCGCAGCGAATGGATGGGTGCTAATAATGGCTACGGGCTTTATTGCCTGGATTAATTCTAATATTGAATGGCTTCCCATGATAAAAAAGGAATGTAGTTTCGTAGAAAACGTACTTTGAATGCGTGTCTTTCGGTACAAATACCCGTATAGTTGAGGTAATTTTTTAATGCTTTGTTTATACATGAATGTGCTGATTTTAGAAAATGCAGGATGAATAAGTGTCGTTAAATCAACAGTGACTGGCTCTAAGCGTGGAAGATAGTCTTTGATCGATTCACTCATGGCTCTTGCTACTTGATTATGACCATCTCCTATAGATGCTGATAGTAATAGAACTTTTCCTCGATATGCAAATTTCATTCGTCATTCCGTCCTCTCTTGTTAAAGCTTCCACCGTTGAAATGATTCATCGTGTATATAAAATTTTGTTTTATTCGTCCAGTTCTTCAAATGCTCCCAGTATCTTAGCTATATGATCGGTTTATAAAAAGGGAGGCTTTCATGATTTATCTCTATCTTACGAGACAGAGATGAAGGACTGCTTAACGCTAAATTAAAAAACCATTAATAATAAAAAACACTGGAGCACGTTTTTCATGCTCCAGTGTTTTTTCCTAACAGTTTATGTGGTTTTTGTTTCTTTCGGTAAAAGAAGGGCTACTTCCGTTCCTTGTCCTTCCTTACTACGTAGCTTAATTTCACCATGATGTTGCTTCATAATATTTTTCGCAATAGGTAATCCTAGACCCATTCCTCCAGTTTCTCGACTTCTAGCTTTATCAACCCGATAAAAGCGCTCAAAAATGGAGTCGATGTCGTCTGCTGGAATCCCAATGCCATAATCTACTACGCGAATGATAACATGACGTTCGTTTTCTTCTACAAAAATTTCTACCTGTTCTTTACTGTACTTGAGGGCATTGTCAACGATAATGATGATGACTTGTTTTAACTTTAATTCATCCGCCAAAACGGCTATTTTGTTATTTTCTGTGTGGAACTTTAGTTTTCTACTATAGGCCACTTCTAGTTGTTGTATGATTCTTTGACAAAATTCAGTTAAGGGAATGAGCTTGAAATCGAGATCTTCATCCACTTCGGTTTTAGCCAAATCTAAAAAGCGCTCCGTCATCTTTTGTATTCTTGTTGCCTCTGAATGAATGGATTCAATGGCTTCTAACGTCATGTCCACATTTTGAATTCCGCGTCTTCGCAACAAATCAGCATAGCTTTTAATCACGGTCAACGGGGTTTTCAATTCATGAGAAGCATCTGAGATAAATTGTTTTTGCTGCTCAAGAGTTACATCTAATCGATCGATCATCCGATTAAACGTGACGGCCAGCTTATTCAACTCGTCTTTTGTCTCACGTTGAATCACAATCTTTTTTGGTACTCCGCTTTGTTCAATTTCCTCCATCGATCCAATAATGTTTGAGATGGGACGAATGATAATATTTGATAGCCATTTCCCACCTAAAAGGGATAGAACAGCTCCGAGTAGCGTACAGAAGGAGAGGATACCAAGCAGCACGTCTTTTCCTAATTCTAATCCTGGAACTCGCTCTGCAATTTCAAGCGTTCCTGTTACTTTTCCACTGTTACTAATAGGGTGCTGATAAATAATAATTTGTTCTTCTCCACCGTGTGGACGAATAATTCGTTTCGTTGTTTTTTCTTTTCGTAAAAATTCCGGATCAATTTTTTTAAGCAAATATTGATCGTTAGAAACTTGAGTTTGAACATGACCCTGATCATCAATAATTCGAATAAATCCATGACTGGCTAAGTAGGGCAGCAATTTATCGTTTAGTGAACCTTGTTCATCATTTTTCTTCATTACTTTTATGATGTCAGAGGATTTTTGTTGCACTTCATTTTGAACCAAATTAAACGTGATGGTCATAAATGATAAGAAGACGATGGAATTAATGGCAATAAGGATTAATAGAAGCCAGGCGGTGGTGATTACATTTATTTTTGTTGTAATTTTCATTCTGTCATGACTCCCTTATAATATAGCCAACCCCTCGTACGGTTTGAATGATTTGAGAATCTGAAAAATCATCATCGAGCTTTTTTCTTAGATGTCTGATGTACACATCAATCACATTTGTTTCTCCCTCATATTCATAGCCCCAAACATGATAAATAATATCATCACGAGTCACAATGCGATTTTTATTCATCAATAAATAGACGAGCAAGTCAAACTCTTTTGGCGTTAAGAAAATAGACTTTCCATCACGTTCTACTTCACGTGTTTGCAGATTGATCATTACATCTTGTATAAAAAGCTGCTCCTGATCGTTTGTTGCCATTTTTTTCGAATAAGCTGCCATCCTTAAAGCAGATCTTACTCTCGCAAGGACTTCCTCCATTTCAAATGGTTTCGTGATATAATCGTTCGCTCCAAGATCTAGACCCGCCACTTTGTCCATTGTCATATTTCGGGCTGTAAGTAAAATAACCGGAAGTAGATGATTTTCTTTTCTAATCTTCCGTAATACTTCCATACCATTTAGCTCTGGTAGCATTAAATCCAAAAGAATTAACTGAAACGATCCTTCAAGGGCTAGTGTTAAACCCAGTCTTCCATTATGAGCAACAACCACCTCGTAGCCCTCAAACTCTAATTCAAGTTTTAAGATTTTGGCAATTTGACTTTCGTCCTCTACCACTAAAATTCGTTCTTTCACGTTGTTCACTCCTTCATCCATCTTGATTGATGGGTTGCTGTCTCTCATGTGCCATTTGCACGTGTTTTACGTTATTCCTGTTGCTAATAGCAGGATTCCGATCATAGATAAAATGAATAAGACGAATAGAGTGTCTCTCTCTTTTAGAATGGTCAATAGATAAAAGACATATTTCACCACATTCCTACATAGTGCTTTTAAATGTTCATTGAATATGCGATATGCAAGGAAAAGAGCCACTATTGCGATGATAATAAAGACGATTTCAATCATGTAGCTCCCAGCAATCTTTTGAATACTTTCCCACTGTGGTCCCATTATTTTTCCTAATGTGATAAAGGTCGTAGTCCATAAAAAAAGGCCGATGAAGGAAGGGATGATAAAGCGTCGATATGATCTGGTTGATATTCCGTATACATATCCAGTAAAATGTCGAACTCCTGGAATGAAGTAGACGAATAGTAAAAGGGCACTACCTGAACGATCGAACCAAGACATCGACTTTCTGAGTTTCTTAGGACTAAACCCAATATACTTCCCGTATTTTTCAAAAAACGTGTATCCTATCGTTTTTCCAATTAAAAAAGTCAGGCTAACTCCAATGCCTGCTGCTAAATAAACGAGACACAATGCAAAGATATAGTTCATTTTTTCTTGGTAAACCAAGTAACCAGCATAGCCCATGAGTAATTCTCCTGAGACTGGAACGGCTAGTACTTCTAAAAAAATCCCTAAAAACAGAATGAGATAACTGTGATGTTGTAATGCACTCAGTAAGTGTGGCATGATCGTCTCCAACTTTCCCAAACAGTACTTCTAGAACGAAGCTCTATTTTTAAACTACTTTCTTTTTTACTGTAGCATAAAGAAAAACGAAAACTGGTTTTTTAATCATTAATTAATCTTCGTTATTAAAATGACTTTGTCGATGCATTTGCGTAGCGACGATGATTAGAAAATAATAATTTATTAACTTCCAGAATCTTTGTCACGAACATAATGAGAGTGATCTACATAGTATGACTATTATCGTAGCAAAAATGTTTAAAGAACATTGCATGGAATTAGGACAAGCTGTTTTTTATCATCTATCAACCCAATTTTCATGGAATTTTCATACGATCTTTAACAATTTTTAATTGAGCTATGAGATGATAAGCAGGCTTTTATAAGGAGAGAAGGGGAGGGGATTAGATGGAAAATGATCAACTAAACATGCGATCAGCATTAAACAAAATCCCTCAATTAACGCTTTTATTTTGGATTATGAAAATTGCCGCTACTACTTTGGGTGAAACAGGAAGTGACCTTTTCACAGTTCCAGGAGCAGAAGACAATTACTTTACACCGCTTCTTTTCTTTTTAGGGATTTTCGCAGTGTTCTTAACCTGTCAGCTGTTTGTGAAAAAGTATATTCCTCCTGTGTACTGGACTGTGATTTTATCAACTAGTTTAGCAGGAACTGCTTTTTCAGATTACATGGATCGCTCTCTTGGATTAGGCTATATGAAAGGTTCTCTAATTTTGGTTACGTTACTCGCGCTAATTTTTGTCTTTTGGTATTTTACAGAACCAACTTTAGACGTAAAGAACATTCAGACAAAAAAAGTAGAAGTTCTTTACTGGATTGCCATTTTAGTATCCAATACATTAGGAACTGCTGCGGGGGATTTCCTTTCACATCAGCCGAAAGGGGTTTCCCAATTAGCTGGCGGTGGGCAGTATTTGGAGCAAGGCTTAGGATTAACGATCGCCCAAGGAGCCATGTTGACAGGAGGGTTAATTTTACTCGTTCTCTTAGCTTACTGGTTTACGAAAATTAATCGCGTATTTTTATTTTGGACCGCATTTGTACTGACTCGTCCTTTCGGTGCTACGTTTGGTGACTTTCTGATTAAACCACATGAAAAGGGAGGACTAGGTCTACAAAACGGAACACAAATTGCTTCCGCTATTTTACTAGGGGTTTTAGTGCTTTGTATTGTTGTTCAATACGCCTATAAAAAATCAAATACAAGCAAATCACAAAATATTCATAGATAATCAGCAAGGATAAATGATGCAAAATAAAAAAGAGCGATCATATGGGACTAACTCCATAATAGTCGCTCTTTTTTATTTTATTTTTATGAAGGAAAAGAGTCAATTCTAAAATTTAATAATATTTACGTTTCTATTTATGGCTGAAAAGCTGGTTATATTGGAAGCAGCGGTTACGATTACTCTAACTTCATACAAGTTAATTCCAATGATAGGGGCAATATCAACAAACGTATTAGACAGTGGAATTCTAGATGTACCTGAAGAGCTTCCTGATCTGGTTGTAACTCTCGAATTGAGTAAAATACCATTTCTATATAACCTGGCTTCGTACGAAATATTATAGTTTTCACTGCTAGTAAATATAGCACCGATAGCGAAGTCAATTTTCATGATGTTGCCTGTTAAAGCAGTAACGGAGACAGTATTCACAGTAATTTCAGTGTTTAGTGGGGGATAGATAGCAATAGTGGTTATCTGTTGATCAAGGAAAATAGAAGGATTACCCTGAGGACCTTGGGGGCCAGTGATGCCACGCACGCCTTGTAGACCTTGCAAGCCTTGCAAACCCTGTAAGCCTGTTAATCCTTGAACACCCGTAACACCACGTGCTCCTTGAAGTCCTTGAACACCGGTAACGCCACGTACACCTTGTAATCCTTGAACACCCGTAACACCACGTGCTCCTTGAAGTCCTTGAACACCGGTAACGCCACGTACACCTTGTAATCCTTGAACACCCGTAACACCACGTGCTCCTTGAAGTCCTTGAACACCGGTAACGCCACGTACACCTTGTAATCCTTGAGCACCAGTGATACCACGTACCCCTTGAAGTCCTTGAGTACCGGTAACACCACGGATGCCTTGTAATCCTTGAACGCCAGTGACGCCACGCGCACCTTGAAGTCCTTGTGCACCAGTGATACCACGTACCCCTTGAAGTCCTTGAGTACCGGTAACACCACGGATGCCTTGTAATCCTTGAACGCCAGTGACGCCACGCGCACCTTGAAGTCCTTGTGCACCAGTGACGCCGCGCAATCCTTGAGCACCCGTAATCCCACGCACGCCTTGTAAACCTTGAGCACCAGTGACGCCACGTGCTCCTTGTAATCCTTGAGCACCGGTGATGCCACGCGCGCCTTGAAGTCCCTGAGCACCAGTGATACCACGTACCCCTTGAAGTCCTTGAGTACCTGTAACACCACGGATGCCTTGTAAACCTTGAGCGCCGGTGATACCACGCGCGCCTTGTAACCCTTGAACACCCGTAATCCCACGCACGCCTTGTAAACCTTGTGCACCGGTGACACCACGTGCTCCTTGAAGTCCTTGAACACCGGTGACACCGCGCAATCCTTGTAACCCTTGAGCACCCGTAATCCCACGCACGCCTTGTAACCCTTGAGCACCTGTAACACCACGCGCGCCTTGAAGTCCCTGAGCACCAGTGATGCCACGAGCACCTTGCAATCCTTGAATACCCGTAACACCACGCAGTCCTTGTAAACCTTGAGCACCAGTGACGCCACGTGTTCCTTGTAAACCTTGTGCGCCGGTGATACCACGCGCGCCTTGTAACCCTTGAGCACCCGTAACACCACGTGTTCCTTGTAATCCTTGATCGCCGGTGATACCACGCGCGCCTTGTAAACCTTGAACACCCGTAATCCCACGCACGCCTTGTAATCCTTGAGCACCGGTGACACCACGCAGTCCTTGTAATCCTTGTGCACCAGTGACACCACGTGCTCCTTGAAGTCCTTGAACACCGGTGACACCGCGCAATCCTTGTAAACCTTGAGCACCCGTAATCCCACGCACGCCTTGTAACCCTTGAGCACCCGTAACACCACGTGTTCCTTGTAATCCTTGATCGCCGGTGATACCACGCGCGCCTTGTAACCCTTGAGGTCCTTGAGTACCAGTAACACCACGAGATCCTTGAAGACCTTGGGCACCAGTGATACCACGCGCGCCTTGTAACCCTTGTGGGCCAGTAGTGCCACGCGCACCTTGTAATCCTTGAGCGCCAGTGATGCCACGCGCACCTTGAATCCCTTGAACACCAGTAATCCCACGCACGCCTTGCAATCCTTGAACACCGGTAACACCACGTGATCCTTGTAAACCTTGAGAACCGGTGACGCCACGAGCACCTTGCAATCCTTGAGCGCCGGTAACGCCACGCACGCCTTGTAAACCTTGAGCGCCCGTGACGCCACGCGCCCCTTGTAATCCTTGAGCACCAGTGATGCCATGCGCACCTTGAATCCCTTGAGCACCAGTGATGCCACGCGCACCTTGAATCCCTTGAGCACCAGTGATGCCACGCGCACCTTGAATCCCTTGAACACCCGTAATCCCACGCGCGCCTTGTAATCCTTGAACACCCGTAACACCACGCAGTCCTTGTAATCCTTGAGCACCAGTGACGCCACGGATACCTTGTAATCCCTGAGCGCCCGTAACACCACGTGTTCCTTGTAATCCTTGATCGCCGGTGACGCCACGCACACCTTGAATTCCTTGGGCGCCAGTGACGCCACGCAGCCCTTGTAATCCTTGAGCGCCAGTGATGCCACGCGCACCTTGAATCCCTTGAACACCAGTAATCCCACGCACGCCTTGCAATCCTTGAACACCGGTAACACCACGTGCTCCTTGAAGTCCTTGAACACCCGTAACACCACGTGCTCCTTGTAATCCTTGAGCACCGGTGATGCCACGCGCGCCTTGAAGTCCCTGAGCACCAGTGATACCACGTGCTCCTTGTAATCCTTGAGCACCGGTGATACCACGTGCTCCTTGTAATCCTTGAGCACCGGTGATACCACGTGCTCCTTGTAATCCTTGAGCACCGGTGATACCACGTGCTCCTTGTAATCCTTGAGCACCGGTGATGCCACGAGCACCTTGCAATCCTTGAACACCCGTAACACCACGCAGTCCTTGTAATCCCTGAGCGCCAGTAGCACCACGTGTTCCTTGTAATCCCTGAGCGCCAGTAACACCACGTGTTCCTTGTAATCCTTGAGCGCCGGTGATACCACGCGCGCCTTGTAACCCTTGAGCACCGGTAGTGCCAGGAATGCCTTGTAACCCTTGAGCACCGGTAGTGCCAGGGATGCCTTGTAACCCTTGAGCACCTGTAACACCACGAGATCCTTGAAGACCTTGGGCACCAGTGATACCACGAGCTCCTTGTAACCCTTGTGCGCCAGTAGTGCCACGAGCACCTTGTAATCCTTGAGCACCGGTGACACCACGTGCTCCTTGAAGTCCTTGAACACCCGTAACACCACGTGCTCCTTGTAATCCTTGAGCACCGGTGACACCACGCAGTCCTTGTAAACCTTGAGCACCAGTGACACCATGTGCTCCTTGAAGTCCTTGAACACCCGTAACACCACGTGCTCCTTGTAATCCTTGAGCACCGGTGATACCACGTGCTCCTTGTAATCCTTGAGCACCGGTGATACCACGTGCTCCTTGCAATCCTTGAACACCCGTAACACCACGCAGTCCTTGTAATCCCTGAGCGCCAGTAGCACCACGTGTTCCTTGTAATCCCTGAGCGCCAGTAACACCACGTGTTCCTTGTAATCCTTGAGCGCCGGTGATACCACGCGCGCCTTGTAATCCTTGAGCACCGGTGATACCACGTGCTCCTTGTAATCCTTGAGCACCGGTGATGCCACGAGCACCTTGCAATCCTTGAACACCCGTAACACCACGCAGTCCTTGTAATCCCTGAGCGCCAGTAGCACCACGTGTTCCTTGTAATCCCTGAGCGCCAGTAACACCACGTGTTCCTTGTAATCCTTGAGCGCCGGTGATACCACGCGCGCCTTGTAACCCTTGAGCACCGGTAGTGCCAGGAATGCCTTGTAACCCTTGAGCACCGGTAGTGCCAGGGATGCCTTGTAACCCTTGAGCACCTGTAACACCACGAGATCCTTGAAGACCTTGGGCACCAGTGATACCACGAGCTCCTTGTAACCCTTGTGCGCCAGTAGTGCCACGAGCACCTTGTAATCCTTGAGCACCGGTGACACCACGTGCTCCTTGAAGTCCTTGAACACCCGTAACACCACGTGCTCCTTGTAATCCTTGAGCACCGGTGACACCACGCAGTCCTTGTAAACCTTGAGCACCAGTGACACCATGTGCTCCTTGAAGTCCTTGAACACCCGTAACACCACGTGCTCCTTGTAATCCTTGAGCACCGGTGATACCACGTGCTCCTTGTAATCCTTGAGCACCGGTGATACCACGTGCTCCTTGCAATCCTTGAACACCCGTAACACCACGCAGTCCTTGTAATCCCTGAGCGCCAGTAGCACCACGTGTTCCTTGTAATCCCTGAGCGCCAGTAACACCACGTGTTCCTTGTAATCCTTGAGCGCCGGTGATACCACGCGCGCCTTGTAATCCTTGAGCACCGGTGATACCACGTGCTCCTTGTAATCCTTGAGCACCGGTGATGCCACGAGCACCTTGCAATCCTTGAACACCCGTAACACCACGCAGTCCTTGTAATCCCTGAGCGCCAGTAGCACCACGTGTTCCTTGTAATCCCTGAGCGCCAGTAACACCACGTGTTCCTTGTAATCCTTGAGCGCCGGTGATACCACGCGCGCCTTGTAACCCTTGAGCACCGGTAGTGCCAGGGATGCCTTGTAACCCTTGAGCACCGGTAGTGCCAGGGATGCCTTGTAACCCTTGAGCACCTGTAACACCACGAGATCCTTGAAGACCTTGGGCACCAGTGATACCACGAGCTCCTTGTAACCCTTGTGCGCCAGTAGTGCCACGAGCACCTTGTAATCCTTGAGCACCGGTGACACCACGTGCTCCTTGAAGTCCTTGAACACCCGTAACACCACGAGCTCCTTGTAATCCTTGAGCACCGGTGACACCACGCAGTCCTTGTAAACCTTGAGCACCAGTGACACCATGTGCTCCTTGAAGTCCTTGAACACCCGTAACACCACGTGCTCCTTGTAATCCTTGAGCACCGGTGATACCACGTGCTCCTTGTAATCCTTGAGCACCGGTGATACCACGTGCTCCTTGCAATCCTTGAACACCCGTAACACCACGCAGTCCTTGTAATCCCTGAGCGCCAGTAGCACCACGTGTTCCTTGTAATCCCTGAGCGCCAGTAACACCACGTGTTCCTTGTAATCCTTGAGCGCCGGTGATACCACGCGCGCCTTGTAATCCTTGAGCACCGGTAGTGCCAGGGATGCCTTGTAACCCTTGAGCACCTGTAACACCACGAGATCCTTGAAGACCTTGGGCACCAGTGATACCACGAGCTCCTTGTAACCCTTGAGCGCCAGTAGTGCCACGAGCACCTTGTAATCCTTGAGCACCGGTGACACCACGTGCTCCTTGAAGTCCTTGAACACCCGTAACACCACGAGCACCTTGTAATCCTTGAGCACCGGTGACACCACGCAGTCCTTGTAAACCTTGAGCACCAGTGACACCATGTGCTCCTTGAAGTCCTTGAACACCCGTAACACCACGTGCTCCTTGTAATCCTTGAGCACCGGTGATGCCACGCGCGCCTTGTAATCCTTGAGCACCCGTGATGCCACGCGCGCCTTGTAATCCTTGAGCACCTGTAATCCCACGCAGTCCTTGTAATCCTTGTGCACCAGTGACACCACGTGCTCCTTGAAGTCCTTGAGCACCCGTAATCCCACGCACGCCTTGTAACCCTTGTGCGCCGGTAACGCCACGCAGCCCTTGTAACCCTTGTGCGCCAGTGACGCCACGCAGCCCTTGTAATCCTTGAGCGCCAGTGATGCCACGCGCACCTTGAATCCCTTGAACACCAGTAATCCCACGCACGCCTTGTAATCCTTGAGCACCGGTGATACCACGCGCGCCTTGTAACCCTTGTGCGCCGGTAACGCCACGGATGCCTTGTAATCCTTGAGGTCCTTGAACACCAGTAACACCACGTGCACCTTGTAATCCTTGTGCGCCAGTGACACCACGCAGACCTTGTAAACCTTGAGCACCAGTAGGGCCAGTAGGACCTACTAAATTACTCCCTGTAGCAGTTAGAAGCTCAATATCATCAATTACTAAATCAGCTACTCCTATTGCTGCTAATTTATTAACTAATATGAGAGCTTGAGTGGTACCACTAGGAGCTGGTGAAGTGTTTCGATATGCCTCTAACCACGTATTTGTAATAATAGGGTTTGGAATACGATCAACATCAATGTTTTCAATCAAACCATATCCTAAAAAATTTAATGCATCGTCATAATAGCTTATTTGTAATGTAACGGTGGATGGCGTACTAGCTCCTAATTTCCCAATAGAAACTAGAAACTCAAAGCTTTCTCCTGCCATAGCAGGAACAAACTGATAAAGAAATGCATTAACATTTCCTCCCTGTAAGATGACAGAAAAAGATCCTGTGTGAGAGTAGTTTTTTGTTAGAGACCCATTTAATGAAACCCATGGTTGGAGATTATTAGATTCAAAACTACTGTTTATTACTACATTATTAATACCCAATTATTTACCTCCCCTCAATAATATCAAGCGTTTAGAGAAGGAGTTCTTCTCTCAATAATCTATGTAAATATTGAATTGTCAGCTACAAGATATGACAAAACTTAGTTGAAAAAGTTTTATGATTTTAGTAGCCATGTAACAGCTCTAAAATTAGAAGCATACATGGTCCTATCCAATTGTGATTAATAGATTTAGCATTTGCACGAAACCTTGCACGCTATCGAATTTACGCGTTTAAACACAAGTGATTTTTAACTGAATTAAATGGTTTATCCTACCGAAAAAAATCCCTTAGCTTGGAAGGTGCATATAATTAAATAATCATTACAGTGAGGGGAAGACCGTAAATGAAACTAAAGTCTAAGTTTTTTGTTGTTATGTTTGTCACGCTCCTTCTTTTTTTAAGCGTTGAAGTTTATTTAATGAATGTCTTACTTAAAACTAATGATCAGATCAACCAAATCGATCAGGAATCTATGCAAGTCGCTCATTATGCAGATCGATTAAAATTAGATGTCGTTCAAGTACAGCAATTCCTTCAAGACATTAGTTCTACAAGAGGTCAAAATGGGCTAGATGATGGTTTTAAGAACGCGGAGATCTATGCAAAAGATTTCAAGACGACACTTAACCAATTAAGGAAAAAAAATCAATCTGAAGAAAAGATCAAAAAAATGGAAAAATTATTTAAACCCTATTACACTCTAGGGAAGAAAATGGCGCATGATTACGTGAATGAAGGGCCTTCTAAAGGAAATCAATCTATGCAAAAATTTGATGGATTTGCGGATCAGATTAATAAACGGGTAGATGTATATCGACAAGAAGCAACAAAAAAAATGCAGCATAACTTGGATGATTTAAATAAACAAACAAAGCAAGCTGTTTCAATGTCTATTGCATTGTTAATCATTAATAGTTTACTTGGAATCGGGTTGTTTTTATTTATTATTCTCCCTATTTTACGCAATGTGAAAAAGTTGGGAACGGCAGCAAATCTGTTATCAGCTGGAGATCTCTCGAAGCCTATTCAATTTCGAGGGAAAGACGAAAATGGTGAACTGGGGAATATATTGGAAAACACAAGAACTCGTTGGAGTGAAATGGTTACAGAAATGAAGGAGCACGCCGAGTTGTTGTCGTCAACTAGTCAACAGGTTATCACTGAAACGGAACAAACCGAATCAACAGCTCAGCAAATAGCAGATACTATTAATAGCTTGGCAATTGAAATGGAGTCTCAATCAAGTAATGTAAATGACATATTAGAAAACACTCAAAATGTTTCCACGCAAATTATGAAGGGGAACGAGATTGCACAGATTGGTTTAGAAAGTGCACTTCAAGCAGAATATACAGCTAATGGGGGAAAAGACACGATTGAGCACAGTATTAAGTCGTTAGAAAAACTGCAAGAAGAGTTTGGTGTGACGACTATAAAAATGAAGGAACTTGGAGAAAAATCTTCTCAAATTGTTACAATTGTCAACCTCATTACCACTATTTCTGAGCAAACAAATTTGCTTGCACTAAACGCAGCGATAGAAGCTGCAAGAGCAGGAGAGCATGGGAAAGGATTTTCAGTAGTAGCTGGGGAAGTACGAAAACTAGCAGAAGATACTAAAATGGCTACTCAAAAGATCTCTGACCTTGTTGCTACCATTCAACATGATACGAAGCAAACCATTGATTTACAAACGAAAAACCTAGCGGCGCTTCATACAAACGTTCAGTCTATCCAAACAGGAAGTAAATCGTTGGAGCAGATCTTAATTGAAACAAATGAAACGAAAAATCGCAGCGAAGAGAACAAAGGAGTATTTGCTCATATTCATGATTTATCACATAATGTTTATGAGAAAACAGCATCTATCGCGGAACATACAGAAACATCGGCAGCAGCTTCTCAGGAAATAGCAGCAGCCTCTCAAGAAGAGGTAAGGATGATGGGAAGAGTTAAAGAAAACATGAATGAAATCGTCAAAATCGCTCGTTTGTTAGATAAACAGGTCAAAAAATTCAATATATAAAGCGTGAAAGAACGTACTAGTGTAGTGCATCATATTTAAAAATGGCCTTATTAATCCCAAAAGACTCTAATCCTCTGGTAGAGTCTTTTTTATTTTATTGTCAAATAAAGACTAGATATTTTGTTTGCATACCGAGTAAATCAAATCGTTATCAATCAAGTATAAAAAATTCAATTCATGCTGAGGTTTTTCATTTGTTGTATAATTGTACAAACAACCAACAATGTATAATCTAGGGGGAGTAAGTAGTTTGGAAAGTCAAACAAATTTTAAGTGGCGGGTTACAAAATATAACCCCGCCTTTCGAGATAAAAATGGAATATATACACTAACAGATGACTGGACTTGTCCTTCTGAAATAGGAAATACGATTAATGGAAAACCATTTACAATGACTGAATATCAACGTGTTGAGAGAGCATATATAGATTCTGTTCAGAAATTTATGGAGGAGAGTAACACGGACTCTTTAACTATTTCTGAAATAGAGTACTACTTAACAGAAGAAGATCGAAAATCTCCTCTATATAATGAGGAATTTGAACAGCTGTCTTTGAAAAATCATTCAGCTGTCACTACTAATGAAGTCCGCTTAATTTGTCAAATGATTTTGCGTAATTTTTTGTGGTGTAATCTGGATCATAAGGACGAATTTTTCGTAAAATTTGGGTGGGATTATTATATGTATATTGGCTCTCACGCACCTTGTCCAGACGCTATTCATTTTGCTACAAGAACCGGTTTGTTTGTTGAAGAGTGGGAGGGTGAATGACGTATGTTTTGGAAATTGAGAAGAAAATGCAAGCACACTGCTTATAAACTACAATCCATATAAACCGATTAAAAATAGAGCCCTCATGCTGTCGCACTGGGCTCCTAGAAAAATCTGTTGCTTAATTTAATTAATCCATTCGTTAAAATTCTTTAACGAATAGTGACCTCAAATTTATCATCAGCAGGATTTGCCGTATTTTGCCCTGCATTTTGATACCACCTGTTGCTTGAGTTCATCATCGTTTGTATGCGTGTAGTAGCCGTAGCGGCAGAAGGTCCCGTCAGTCCCGTTGATACACCATTCTTCGTTTCAGCAGGTGCAGCCGACCCCATCGAGTAAAAATACCAATCTCTTGCCGCACCGTGCTTTCCGGCTTGATCAAGTGTAGAAACATACCAAGGTTTAAGTTCAGCAAACGCTGTTAGCTGCAGCATTCCACTATTACTATCGCCAATGCCTACGTCTGTGATCGCACTTGATTTATATTGTTCAAATACGACTCCTTTTGTCTTTAATTGCGTGACGTATTGACGACAAACTTCCCCGGTCCATGAACCACCTAAATAGCTTTTACCATCCTTCGACCAAAATGGATCAAGAAGCGCGACACGTTTTGGCCTTAAATTTGAGGACATGTTTCCACTATCAACCTGGTCACTAATTAGCTTTGCACCATTCGTTACCATTTGACTTCCTAGCGAATGTCCCGCAAGACGGACTTCGCTACCCGTAAACCCTTGCATCGCTTGTTTGTATGTATTCACAAACAATTGTGCTGCTGAAACGGTTGGTGCACCTGATGTACTGTATGTTCCGTCTTTCTTGCGCCAGCGCATACCTTGAGTTCCGGAAGTGGACCAAATTTTAGCTTCTGCATCTTTCACTTCACTTTCGTCTGCGAGTTGATTCCAGTAAAAGATCCCTACATTCCAACCTTTAGCAACCCAGTAGTCGACGGTGTTCACGTCTGGACCATTTGTTGGGTCATTTCGTTTAGGATTAAAGGTCTCGCGGAAAAGGGAGGCAGTAGTGCCATTTTGCCAGCCATGAATATAGATAACGGTTGGTTTACTTGCATTGAAATAGGAATTTGATTGCCCCGTAATGAACTTTTGTGAGACGTTACCTGAACCAAACCAGTAAATTCCCGTGTCCAGAGTTTGTCCGTCGTATGCAGCGGCTACTGGTGAAGGGAACCAAGGAAGCATAACAAACAGTAAAATAAGACTGACCCATACATGGCGTATCTTCTTCAAACGATCAACCTCCACAAACAATGTAATGTTTCAATATGGAGTATATGATAAGAAGCTAAACCTTCATTACATGATCAACAAAAAAATGTATGCGTTATCATTCATAAAAAAGGCTTTACGTATTGAATGAGCATATAGAGAAATCATTAACCATTTGGTTATGATTAAGTAGGATAGGAGGGATTTTTAATTAACTAGTCGTATACTCTCTAAATATCAGTTAAAAATAAACAAGGGCAGCAAAGCCACCCTTGTTTCGTGCAAAATAATATAGTATAAAACACTTTAAATCAGCTTTTATTTTCCAATTAATTTTGCGACTTCTGCCTGCAATAATTTTCCTGTTGGATCGGCCTGCGTTTTTAATTTAGTAAATTCTTCTGCCCATTGAGAGGTACGCATACGAATAGGAGGATCCTGCATTTCTACACAATCAGTAATAATTTCAGCGACTTCTTTAGAGGTTTGGAATATATAATCTCCTTGACGGCTTTGAGCACCACCGATATATGCTTCTAGTAGAGGTTTATACTCATCATCTACTAGACCGCCATTTGATTCAAATTGAGTTAACGCACTATTAGCAAACTCTGAATGAATTCCACCGGGTTCAATGCTTGTAAATTTGATGTTGAAGTGCGGTTGTACATAGCTAGCAAGTGATTCTGTGTAGCCTTCCACACCGAATTTTGCTGCACAGTAAATTTCATTAAACGGTTGTCCTATAAGTCCACCGACAGATGAAATATTTACAATGTGACCACTCTTGTTTTTTCTCATAATAGGCAACACAGCCTTGGTTGTGCGGATCACGCCCATTAGGTTTACGTTGAGTTGCCACATAATTTCTTCTTCAGTAGCCTGCTCCGTTGTGCGGATAAATCCAGCGCCCGCATTGTTGATGAGAACGTCTATGTTGTCTTCATTCTTCATAATGTCGTCTAAGCAATTATTGATGCTAGTTGAGCTTGTAACGTCTAACTGTTTCACTATAACTTGGACATTTTGACTCTTCGCAGCTTCCTGCAATGCCTCTTGCTTCTCTAGATTTCTCATTGTTGCATACACTTTATATCCTTTTTTCGCTAGTAATAGTGCCGTTTCAAATCCTACTCCTGTTGATGCACCCGTAATAAGAGCTATTTTGTTGTTCATTTTTCTATCGTCTCCCTTTGTAGAGTATTTACTCTATAGAAATATACATATTTCTTTTTGAAGTGTCAACTATAAAAATATCTGATAAAATGATAATGTGTTAATTAATAAAGATCAGATTAAACGGGTGGAACAATCTTAATGAAAATCGAGACTTAAGATTAACCACCCTCAAATAGAGTATTCACTCTATTTTTATCGTTAAAAGGAGATAAGAATGGATAAAAAACAGCAAATTATAGATGAATCGATAAAAGTGTTTGTTGAATATGGGTTTCATGGAGCACCTATTACCAAGCTTGTAAAATCAGCTCATGTGTCAAACGGTACCTTTTTTTATTACTTCAAAACAAAAGAAGACTTGATAACGGCTATCTACGTCTCGACAAAAGAGGAAATTTATCATGAGATTGTCTTAGATATTAAAGAAGTTGTATCGGTAAAAAAAAGCATGCGTAATCTTTGGATGAATTGGGCGAATTGGGGAATTGCCAACGAACAAAAGTTTAAATTCTTGGAGATCTTTGCGTCATCTCCTTATATAAACAGCCTAGAGAAGAAAGAAGTTGCTGATACGTTTATTTTCATTGAAGAGCTTTTACAAAAGGGGATTCGGGATGAAATTATTATCCCCATGGATATCACCTTACTAAGCCACATTTTCTATAGCAGCATCCGGACGACAATTATGTATCAACAAATAAAATCACTTTCACAAGAAGAAATGGAAACGATTTTTAATCTAATGTGGAAAAGTATTGTGGATGTGTAAAAAAGCGTGATGTCAGAGGAATTAAACGTTGAACGTCATCACCATAGTAATTGAACCAAAGCAAGCCTAGAGTTACTAACCCAGGCTTGTTTTGGCGCTTGATGAATTTTTTTCTATACCTTTAAATATATTTATTTTACATTTAAAGGTAATTAGTTTATGCTTTTAACAAAAATGATAACGCTTTAGTTTTAGAGAAGATCAATTAATTCTCACTATTATGTTTTCCGGCTTCATCCATGAAGTCTACTATTGATCCAAACGATTAGTAGTAGCAGTAAAACCATGACAGAAACTTGAAGGTACAAGGTATAAATAAAAAGTTTTAAAATTATTGTTTCTTCTCAAGGGAAAGAGGTTGGAGCTAATGGAGGAAAGCACGTTTTTGATCACGTCATTGATTGTCTGGTTTTTGTGTAGTTTTCTCATACTTGGTTTCTTCATTCGTGAAAGCAAGAAGAGACACCACGTGCTCATACTCGTTTTATTTAACATCTTTACGTCTGTGTTACTCTCATATTTTTGGTTTTACAGCATTGCAATAGACGGCGTAAGTCAAGTATACGGCGTCTTTCTTTACCTTAGTATTGCTATCGTTTTAACGCTAGTGGAACTTGTTTTGATGAACGTAATCAAGGGTCAAATAAAATCTTAACTAGAGTGCTTAATTAGGTATTGGGAAGTAACTAATTCGTTGATTTATACAATCTCAGCATTCTTTATTCTAAGAACCAAATCTGGTAATGGACCTCCAAGCGCAGCGTCCATTAGACCTGATGCAAAAGCAAAGCATGATCCCGGCATTAGCAACAAAGGTTGAGATAGGGGCTTTCCCGTCCGAATAAATCCATTGTAGACTTAACGGGGAGGAAAAAAATGTTTAATGAACTATGTTCAAGATTACGGTTCGATAAGGCAAGTTCGTTTCTAAATATTCTTGTTGGAGAATGCCATAAATTCCACAATCCTTGTATTGATTATTTTTTCGAATCATATGCCTAATAATACCTTCACGTTTCATTCCCACTTTTAACATAATCCTACCTGATGCGGGGTTATCGATATTATGTGTGGCTGATATTTTATGGATATTCATAAAACGAAATGCGAATTCAATAATCGCATGCAATGCTTCTGATCCATATCCTTGATTCCACCAATTAAATCCGATGTTATATCCAACTTCACAATTTTCCGTGCCGTCATCGATATTATATAGATCTATCGTACCAATCAGTTCACCACTTTCCTTCATTTCAATTCCCCAATAACAAAACTTTTCGCTCCTATATTGATTCGTAATTTCAGTCAATCGATCGATTGTTTCAGAAATCTCTTTATGCGGTCCCTTGATTAAATTATCCATTACACGATGATCTGAGAATATGTAATCAAACATTCTACGTGCATCATTCATTTCTATTTTTCTTAACATAAGCCTTTTGGTTTCAATCATCGGTGTACCTTTATAAATAATCATACAATCACCTTCGTTTCCTGTAATTATTTCTGTATAGAAAACTTATCTAAGCGTATGATATGTTTCGATATTTCGCACTACATTTCCTTTAAGTATTAAGTTATTGATGGTAGGGGAGTTAACTCGATGTTTAGAGAATCCTGCTATTTAAAACCAAATAAGCTAGTGACTCAGTATCACTGGCAAACTCGATTTATCCCAAAAATCAGAAAATAGGGTTCTCGGAATCCAAAAAACTATGCTATGATTTCTTTAAAGCGAAAATCCCAATAAAAGGTAGGAGGGTTTATTTATGAGAAGGCAACCTTTTTTTGCATAGCAAAGGCTATGTAAAAACCAAGTAAAGATCACATAGCCTTTGCTTCTTCTAATATAAATACACGATTAGGAGTGCAAAAATGAGCTATAAAAAAGCCAAAGATCTTTTACCAACAGAATTAGTAGCGCTAATACAGCAATATGCTGATGGTGAATGCATTTATATTCCTCGAAGAGAAGGCACTAAAAAAGGATGGGGAACGAATACCTCTACAAGGGTCGAATTAAATAGACGAAACGTAAAAATTTACGCTGATTACTTATCAGGTGTTAACCTAAATACGCTAAGCAGAAACTATCATTTGTCTTATAAAAGCATTCAAAGAATTGTATTGAAAGAAAAAAAGAAAAGAAACAGCTTGTGAACAAAGCCAATGTGGTCGCGACCACATTGGCTTTCGTTTGTTTATGAATGAAGTATGAGGTATCTTATACCCCGTTCGTATAATAAACTAGTAGTAATCGATCGTTATGAATGAGCGTAATGGAACAAAGGGGGATTTTATGATGAAACTTCATATAAGTAAGGAATGGAATCAAAAAGAGAAACAATATATCGACGATCAGCTTTACTTGTTTAACTTGCAGCATTTTCCGAAGGATTTGGGCGGGCGATATGAAGAAGTCAATGTATTGGTAAAGGATGAAAACGGTGCTCTTCGTGGTGGAATTTTGAGCGCCGTATGCTGGAATTGGTTAGAGATTTATACTATTTTTCTTGATGAAGATAGTAGACGATCTGGATACGGAACGAAGCTATTATCAGAGGTGGAGAAAATGGCCGTAGAGAAAAAATGTGACTTTATAAAAGTGGATACGTTAAGTTTTCAAGCGCTCGATTTCTATAAAAAGAATGGCTTTCAAGTGTTTGGGAGTTTAAAAGGTGTGGGGAGAGATTTCGAGCACTACTATCTGAAAAAGGATTTAAACCCGCAAAATTTATCCGTGTAATGTTTACCTGTGTTAACGATGAAAGTGAAGTGCTAAATTCGATTGAAATGAAGCAGGAGAGATAACGACATGGGCGGCCAAACATCAACACACTTATTTCGAATAGATGGTGAAGATCTTTACCTTCAAGAGTTTTCAATCCAAGATGCGAACCGGATTTGCGAAATATCGAATGAACCAGAAATAGCTGAATTTTTACCAGACTGGAAATCAACAAAGTACCAACGGATAAATTGGATCACTAATTACGAAATTCCAGGAAACAAAGCGTTTCTTTATGTTGCAGCGAATCTATCAGATAAAGACCACCATATCTTAAAGCTAGGGATATTTATTAAACAGACGGATGAATTCATCGGCTGGTGCTGCACAGGTATAAAAGATGAACTTCCTTTTCCGAACAGGGAAATCATGTACGCGATTTCAAGCAGCTATCAAAAGAAGGGGTATGCCACAAGAGCCTCTAAAGCACTCATTCATTACTTGTTTACTCATACAAAAATGGAAACACTTAATGCAGTAGCTCTCATTAATAATAATGCATCCCATAGCGTAATCAAAAAATGCTGTTTCATCTATCGAGGTGAACGGATGATAGAAAATGAGCGCTATTATCATTACACGCTGACAAAGGGGGAATGGGAGAAAAAACATAAATAAGTTTTAGTCGTTCAGTAATAAGTAACGAATAGTCATAACAAAAATGCTTGAAGAAGGACTTCAAGCATTTTTGTTTAAGTACTTTGCGATTAATCGTTGGGTTTGGCTTGCAATAAATGTCTTCTCTTATGTGTGAACAAGCTGTTCAGCTAATCCAATAAGAATTCCTTCCACTCCACGAATGTAACAGAGGCGATAGGCGTTTTCATATTGAACCACTTCGCTAACGAGCTTAGCACCATGCTTTTCGAGCCTAGAGACCATTTCATCAATGTCTTCAACAGTAAACATGACCCGTAAATAACCAAAAGCATTTACCGGGGCATTTCGATGATCGGATTGAATAGATGGCTGAAGAAAGCGCGAAAGTTCAATGCGACTGTGACCATCTGGAGTAACCATCATCGCTATTTCTACACGCTGAGACTCCAGTCCCGTTACACGACCTGACCATTCTCCTTCAATAGTCGCTCTTCCTTCAAGGGTTAAGCCGATCTCCTCAAAAAAAGAAATGGCATTATCAAGAGATTCTACAACAATACTGATATTATCCATTCGAAGTAATTTGCTTTTTTTCAATTGTTTTTCTCCTTCTATAGTAAACTAATAATGACTTTATCTGTTTTTATGTATTCTGTTTGGAAGGTTCGAACTCCTTTTTATACAATGAAAGGAACAGGTAATCTAACTACATGAAAAAAACTAAAATCTCCAAACGTAATAAAAGTTCTTTTTGTAGAGAAAGGATATACTCAGGAAGTAAGATTTCTATATTCCATTTTCTTGCTAGTTATTGAAGAAACAATGAAAAATTAGGAAGGTGAACGTTATTTTTTGGAAAAATAATGGTCGAAAGAAAAACTTAGCACAGATAAAAGATCGTTATGATGAGAATTTTGGAACTCCTCATCGAATCGTGAAATACAACTGGAAGGGCGGGGAAGAAACTTCTATTTTAAAAGACGAAGATTTCACGATTTCTCGTGGCTTTTTTTACATTTTTGAGTACGCTCCTACAGCTGAACGGGTAGTTTGGACGTATGTATCACTGGGAATGTCAGAAAAGAGTATGTTAAATGCCATAAAATCAGAGTTAATTTGGCTTTCGCACCAACAAAACGAAGAGATTTTTGAATTTCTTCCAAGCTTAGTGAGTTATCCATTTCATTATGATGCCTCTTTTGATTATGGACAAACGATATCTAACTCTGAAGCTATTTCTCCCTTTGCTATGAATACGCTATTAATTTGTCCTGCTTTTATTGAATATCAGGATTCACGAAGCCTCTTAGAGCTGTTTGATTGTCAGCGTAAAGAACTACTATGGCTGTTACCTATTCATAGTAATGAGAAAGAATACATAAAGGAAAAGGGAGATTTTAGTAGCCTTTTTGATTTATGGGAGGAGAGAGAAATTGATTCACTAATGCTCTGTGATCTTAATCGCGCATCTACTTTAAATTAGAGTGAATTATGGAAAATGCCAAGAAATCGAAAAAAAAGGATACGCTGTTTACCATGAATAAAGACGCTATAGTTAAAAAATTTGGAAGGGCTGTATCTTTCATCCATTGATCATGCAGTCGGCGTAGCAGAATACCCTGAACTTGCTTATGAGCAGTCTTAGGGTGGAAGTAATTATAGTTTGCAAGATGGTGAAGGTACAAGGGGTATTCTTACATTTTACAGGAATTTTTCTATATTAAAGATTCGTAGTATGTGCGGAAACAAATTTTGTTCATTACATAATTACATAAAGAAAAAGAGGCTTAATAAATGGTAGATATTCAAATTTCTGATTGGGCAAAAGGTAGACCCAAAAAGCATTATATGCGCATACATGGACTTCGGATTTTTGAAATGATCTTTTGTAGAAAATTAGATCAGTTAGGATTTCAATTAGAGAATGTAAATGGTGTAACGGTTTATTTTTTAGCAGATTCTAGGAAATCTGTAACCTGTAATGAAATCAAGTCTTTACAAGTAGTCGATGTGTTAGTTCCAGACGATTATATGGTGTTTTTAGAACTGGAGTCTGTAGAAGAAAAATATATGGAATTTTGCAGAGTTGTAAGAAAATATATTTTACCAACGTTTCAACAATATTCGTCTCTTTCACCGAGCATTGTTGAACGGTATGTGGAAGAAGCGTTAGAAGAAATTGTAAAGGAAAATTATGAAAAGGTATTTTTAGTCTCCAAAACGCCTAAGAAAAGCCCTAATCGCAAGAATACAGCTATTTTAAAAGGGATTCACCGCGTTTCGGGCTTTCAATTATGGTGTGAAATTTACAATGCAATAGGCTTGCGAATAGTAAACCAACTATTGGTAGAAGAAGTTGGGAATGAAGTGGTATATGCGAGGTTTCTGGGGGAATTAAAATGGGAGAATAACGAGAAGGTCATAGTCAAATCGAAGACTAGCAGCTGGTTTAGTCAAATTGAAATCTCTTAAACATTTATATTTTGGGGTTAGTCGGTTTAGTTAGTATGATTCCTTATGTCATCTAGGCACTTGCTTTAAAAGAACTTATTCTTTAGATTTTAATCTGTTTGTAATGCTGCCGTTATTGGTGGGAGGATCTAAATATGAACAAGCGTATATTGATCTTTATTTGTCTTATAACACTTATAGGTTGTAGTGAGCACAATAAAAGTCAGAGTGAGGGTAGGACTGCAGCCACGCAACAATCAGGAAAAATGTTGGTGCCCATCCGTGCTACTCTCGAGGTAGTAGAGGAACCGATCGTTCGGGAACATATGAGGCTTAATTTGCACGTGGAGTACTTACGTGCAGAAGGATCTGGAAGAGTTGTATTTGAATCGTCTGGTGTTATCCAGAAGCTGGAACCAGACAAAAAAATCCTCGCTGAATGGACAGGTATTAAAGAGGGGAAAACGGCGATCATTCCCATTACAATTAACGCACAAAAATTCGGAGAGGGAAGCATAAGAGTAAAAGTGGAGGCCTACGATCAGAATGGAAAGTTTCACTACTCTTCAAATCCCACCCAATACTTTTTAGTTAAAGAAGGAGCAGTGCTAGCAGGACGAAGTGGATTTACTGATTTGAAACTGCAGTATATTGCTCATTTAAAAAAGAACGGTAAAATTTCCTATCTAGACTACCTAAGACGTAAAGAAAAGATATTGAGGGGTAATTAAGAAAAAGACAGAGTAGCACAACAAGCCCGCACATTTTTAAAAAGACGGGGGCTTGTTGTGCTATTTCTATGTTCTTCTGTTAAAAACTTAAATCACTACACGGTCAATACCGGTTTGAAGAATCCATTCAATACAATGTATTAATCGATCTATCGTTTGAAAAAATTCGTGTTCGTTCCGAAACGAAAAATAAACGTATTCGCCCATCTGCAACTGTAAGTTTAGTGATTGGCTATGATATTTTACAATCTGAGATATAAAATATTTTTTACCCTCATAAATAATAATGGGTTCAATACTTGCGGAGCCTGGATGATGTTTAAACAATAAAGTAACATCATCTTCTTTTCGGTAGGAAATAATGCCCCCATTTTTAATAACGTTCGGTGGAAATTCCGCCTGTTCAAATCCATATTTCTTTAAGGCACTGTGTAACCTTTCCTCATATAGCTTGTCTACATCTCCCATAACGACCGGATTCTCGGTGACGAATTCATTCGCTCGTTTTATAAATAGATAGCCGTGTCTTTCTAATAGTTCATTTAATTCTTTCTTATTTTGATAAGAGAAAGTCAGTGCTAAACCAGCATCTTCTAGTAAGCGATATATGTGATTGTCAGTATACGGTGTAAGCAAGTTAACTCTTAACCTACTTTTTTCACTTCTGTCAAAAACAACAGTAAATAAAAAGTCATTTACAATGCGGTTAAATCTAACATGTGAATCAGCGAATAATTCTGTCTCTAAGATGAAATCCATCTGCTGTAACGGTTTTTGGAATAAGCCAACAACGTGATCAGCAAAATTTGCCGTTTTTACGAAAGGCATTAAAAATTCAATCTTTAATTCCTCTAAATGGGCACTATCTAAATCTTCAATACTGTCATAGGACAGATATTGGATATCTTGAAACTGAAAGGCTTCTCTAAACAAATTAAGTAAGTAGTATTCGTCGCCTGCGTAGTCTGCTTGTAAGCAGCGGTCGAGCTTTTCTAGGTGACTTGGGGAGAGCGCTATGCTTTCTAGAAGAGGCAAATTTGCATTGTCTATGTGATCGTCGTCCTCGACATAATTCATGTATAGGGAAGCGACTTGCTTTCCTTCCAGATATAGCTGGTAGTACCACCCATAGTCTTCTACGTGTTCGTGTAAAAAAGTAAAGGCTTTCGTTCTTTTTGAAATACTCTGCGCTATCTTCTCAATATCATCTTCATTTGGAACGATCACCCCACACCACTCTGAGTTGATGGGCATGATAAAACTTTGTAACTTAAGTGATTTGCATGCGGATGTAGACTCTTTCAATTCATTTTTCACCAAAATAATACGCGTGTGATCAACCATATCTTACTCTCCCTATAGTGATAAAAATTTTGTTAAGCTTTACTATCACTATCATGGGTTTATTTGGATAATTTTTCAAGTTGTTTTTAAATAAATAAGGAATTTAAACTTCAGATCCATTTAACACGAATTCAATTAGATAGAGCCTACTTAAAAGATCACCCCGATATCGCTACTCTAAAATCTGATTTTTTTCATAGATATCCAACAATATGTGTTTGATTGTTGAGTAATCAACGAAAGGACCTCAATTGACGATTGAAATGATTTTAGTTGCTTTTATAATAATAAACAGTTGTTGATTATTGAATTTATGTTGAATTCCAACTTCAAATGATATTTTTCAAGGAGGACATTACGATGACACATATTGAAGGAAAAGTAGTTGTAATTATGGGAGCTTCAAGTGGAATTGGTGAAGCGACTACAAAAAAACTTGCAGAAGAAGGGGCAAAGTTGGTTATTGCAGCCCGTCGCGAAGATCGTTTAGAGTCACTTGCTAAATCTTTACCAAATGCAGACATTTCGTATGCCGTAGCGGATGTAACAAACAAAGAGGATGTTCAAGCAGTAATTGATCTTGCAATGGAAAAGCACGGTCGTGTGGATGTTCTTTATAATAACGCTGGAATTATGCCTACTGCACCACTTGCTGAAACACGCTTTGACGAATGGCGCCAAATGTTAGACATTAACATTATGGGCGTTCTGAATGGAATTGCAGCAGTTTTACCGGTGATGAAAAAACAACAATCCGGGCACATTATTGCCACAGACTCAGTTGCAGGACACGTTGTCTATCCTGGTTCTGCCGTATATTGTGGGACGAAGTTTGCAGTTCGCGCTATTATGGAAGGACTACGTCAAGAAGAAAAGGACAATAACGTTCGATCAACGATTATCTCACCAGGAGCTGTCACGACTGAACTTTATACAACGATTAATCATGCTGCAGACCGCGAATCAGTAAGAGATCTTATGAGCAAAGGGGAAGAAGGATTTTCACTAAAATCAAGCGATGTGGGAGATGCAGTAGCATATGCCATTAGCACACCTGAAACAGTAGCGGTAAGTGAAATCTTAATTCGCCCAACTAAACAAATGGTTTAATGAATAAAAATTAACCAGGATTCAACTAACACGAACGAAACAAGATGAGCAAAGGAGATTGCTCATCTTGTTAGCTTATCTATTGAGTTCGCTCATAAGGAAATTTCATTATTTTTCATAATAATAAGCAGTGGTCCAAGGATAATCTTTCCCTCTATTCTTGCACCACTGAACAAAATTATTTTCTTGTTCGCTTTCAAATTCTATCCAGTCATTCAACAGCTCTCTGTGATAGTTGATATCGGTTTCAACTGTTTTCCTCGTTTGTTGACATTCCACGTTGTTATTTAGTAGCTGTAACATAGAGATAAGGAGCAAATCTTCTTCGACATTTCCTAAGTATAAATCTTCAGATAGATGGTGAAATGAAAACCAAAGTGAATCAAAATGGAGATTAATCAGTTTCAGCACAGCTAACTGTTCACTTTTGCCACCAAGTTCAATTGCTTTGTTTAAGTATTCAATACGATTTTCCGTTTGTAAAAACAGACCATACCACCTAAATGGTCTTGAATCCTTGGGATCTTTTTTCATCCAAGTATTCAGGATAGGCTTTAATACATTTTCTTCTAGTGGGTAAACGAGCAAGTGATGGATATGATCTGATCCTTCAAACAAGCCAAATAGCCAACAGGCAAAATGCTCTCGTTTTTTCTCCTCCCATCCCGTTGCTTCATTTATAAAAGAAGATAGGTAGTTAAAAGATTCCTTTCGTAGCCCTTTTTCTTTAAGTAGACAAAACTTTTGAAAGATTGGATAGTCATCCAATCTTTCATCTTTCAAGACCTTTGTCATAATCTCTTCCATTCTATACTCCCACCTCGTATCAAGTAAGTCAAAAGCAAGGGATGATCCATGATGAACTTGATTAGCTATCAGTCTCTATAAATAAATGCATATTTCTTATACAGATCCTGGTGATAAAACAGATCTTGTCCATGTGAAGATGAAATTAAATGTGGCTTGATTTCATCGATAATACGTCCACTATCAATATTTGTATTCATATTAACACTAAACTTTCGGATAGGAGGATGGAGATCGCTGCTACTTGTAATAAAAAGATCACCTGTTAATAGGACGTTATCTTCTGTATGGTGATAGATGACGTGGCCGGGGCAATGTCCTGGTGTTAGGTAGTAATGCAGCGGAACACCAGAAAGTATTTCCTCTGTCAATGGTTTAACCTTGTTTTGTACACCATTCTGTTCAAGTACATTTTTATTCGGATAAGGGACTTCACCATTAATGTACGTTAATTCATTTTCATGGGCATAAACAGGGAGGTCAAACTGCTCGATCCATTTTACAGCACCTTGAATGTGGTCACTGTGGCCATGTGTAAGGAAAATCGCTTTTGGATTTCCAATTGATGTCGCAGCCTTGATTTGATCAGCAACTAATGCTTCAGTTCCTGTATCAATGATATAGACGTCATCGTTATGCTTAATGAGCCAAGTATTAACAGGGATAGTAATAGAGATATTAATTTCAGATTCACATTTAAAGATGTGTTCGGACAGCTGTACGATGTTCATAGTAAACGTTCCTTTCTTCTTTTAAGGCTAATAGAACATGCTGGTGAACTACCCGCCACTTAGCACCCTTACGGGTTGCTTGAAGTGGAGGCTTCCAAGATCGTAAGACCTTTTCTTTTATTGCATCTTCATCCACGCCTAAACGGTCGTGTCCGATGCCTTTCCTTTGCGGCGTTCCGACCGCTAGAAAAAATCCAGACAAATTATAATGTCATACCTTGTTCCTTCAAAACACGAATTCCATAGTGTTTGAGATTTAATCCGGCATTATAATCTCGATCGATTTTTGTGCAACACGTGTCATTTTGGCATACATACACACGATCAGAGAGCGAAAGGTTATCGTGGAGGTGTCCGCATTGACTGCACTGTTTACTTGAAGGGAAATAGCGATCCGCTACGATGTAGTGTTTACCGTTTCTCTCTGCTTTGTACTGCAACATTGTGCGGAACATTCCAAAGCCATTATCGTGCACATTTTTCCCTAGTTTTCGCATTTGAGCAAGGTTCGTCAAATCAAGATCTTCTACCACAATCGCGTCGTACTCATTGATTATCTGATAACTACGCTTGTGAAGGAAATCCTTTCGTTGATTTTTGGACTTCGCCAGTAAGGTTCGATACGCGTTCATTTGTTTTTGATAGGTACGACTGTACTGAATCGCTCCATTCTCATCGAGAGGAGCTGCGTTTTTCTTACGAGCTAGGGACTTATTCATTCGACGTTGACGTTTCTCAATGAGTCGGTAATATCGACCGTAATTTGCTTTTCGACCTTCGCTATCCACATACAAGTCCGCTTGACTATAGTCCAATCCAATTACTTTATCGGCAGAAACGTTGTGTTTTTTCTCCACTTTTTCCGAAGGGAAATCGATGGAAAGGGACACCAAATAACGCTCACCTTCTCGTCGGATGGTAGCTTTTTTTAGGAGTCCTTCCGCAGGTAAAGGACGGTGCAGTTGAAGGGAAATTCCCTCAGGGAATTTGGGGACACGTAAAAAGACCGCTCCATTTTCGTGAATAACACGGATATTTTGATTGGTTTGGTTCGTGGTATAGCTGTGTTTGGCGTTCTTCTTCTGATGAAACTGAGGCAATCCTTTTATATCACGAATCGAAGGAATGTATCCTTCCGTGTTCATTCGGTTTCGTGCCTTCTTTTTATACTGGATTGGTTTTCGCGCAAAGGTTTCATTATATTTTTGGACAGCAGCTTGAAAGCGTCTTTTGGCATCGTTGTACACAAATGAATCATTGGAACGATCTAAAAAGGCAAAACGACACGTAATTTCTGTGTAATTTGGAACCTTATGGCGAATGAATCCACCTGCAAAGCCGGAGGCTTCTAATTCGGTGTAGAGATGGGCAACATATTCATTGTAGACTTTACGTTCACACCCAAACGCGCGGTTTAAGTGTTCTTTCTGCTCGTCTGTAGGGAAAATCGCATATTGATACCCAAGCGTCACCCATCCTTCGGGTAATGTTTTTTTGGTTCCTTTTCGATGTGGTGTTTCCAATTGAACATTCACGTCATTCACTCCTTTCTGTTGGGACTATATTCCTATCTTACCAAAAAAAGAAAAAGAAAACAAGCACATATGTTCGTTGTAGGCTTACGCCTACCCACCATTCATCCCCCACCTACTCACGGGGCTTCGCCCTTATCGTTCCTTGAGGAAGGGGACTTCTGGTGGAAATCTGTTAAAAGTCTAAACTCATAGCAATTATAGTGCACAAAATGCTTAAATGCAGGAATTTTGACTTATTTATTGCGCAACAGGGAGAAAATTTTGTATTAAAATAGAATAAAAAGTAAATTTATACTACTTTAAAAACTGATGAGGTTGTATCATACATATAGGTAGAGAATTCATTTAAGATTATCTAGTCTCTTTATACACTGAATACCAGTGTGAAGAAGCCTAAGCCTTTGAAGCAGGATCTGTACGCGAATTTAAATAATGGGAGGGATAGGAGTGAAATCCTATAGTTATTTTTGTGCTACTCAAATTGAGATGGGAATCGGAAAGTCTAAAAAAATATCAGAAATGTTAGAATCCTTAAGGGTTGGTTCATCCATTTTAGTTGTAAGTGATCCTGGTGTAGTTGGTGCAGGCCTTGTTTCACCTATTATACATACCCTAGAGGCTTCAGGTTATCGAGTAGTGTTATTTGATTCAGTTGAACAGAATCCTCGAGATACAAATTGTTTAGAGGGCGCTCAACTATTTCGTGACTTTGGTGCAGATGCAGTCGTAGCAATTGGTGGTGGAAGTGCCATGGATACAGGAAAAGCCATTGCTTTGTGCGGTCCAAATGGGGGGATACCATCTGATTATGCAGATGGTCAACGGTTATATGAGAACATTGCACCTATAATTTGTATTCCAACTACTGCAGGTACAGGTTCAGAGGTAACTCGGTCTTCTGTAATTACCGAATCATCTACACATCGAAAAATGACACTCAAACATACTTCATTAAGACCTGTGTTGGCTGTTCTTGATCCTGAATTAACGTTTAGTGTTCCTCCCTCTGTTACAGCTGCTACAGGTGTTGATGCATTGGTTCATGCAATTGAAGGTTATACCTGTAAAGGAACAAATCCAATTTCACAAGCGTTTGGAGCTAAGGCGATGAAAACCATCGTTTCAGCATTGCCTATTGCTTTTCGTGATGGACAAAATGAAGAAGCTCGCCACGACATGCTAGAAGGTAGTCTGTTGGCAGGTCTCTGTTTCGGATCTACTGATGTGGCTGCTGTCCACTGCTTAGCAGAAGCGCTAGGAGGACTTTATGATACGCCTCATGGAGTTGCCAATGCCGTATTTTTACCTTATGTACTAAGATTTAATTCTATGGAGAATAAAGGGTTGCATGCTACATTAGGGAGATATATGAACTTTGCTAGCGATTCCGATTCAGACGAAATAGCCGTTGAAAAACTCATTCAAGGAATTGTGAAGTTAACTGAATCTTTAAATATTCCAAAGTTAAAAGATTTAGAGGGTGTAAAAAAAGAAGATTTTCCACGAGTAGTAGAATTAGCGATGCAAAACAACTCAACATCAAGTAACGTTCGTTCGATTAACGAGACTGATTACATGCACATTTTGGAACAAGCTTATTCTGATCGTATAGAGATAAATTTGAACTCTAACGTAGAAAGCTTGCGTTAATCCTCACACATTAATCGTACGGAAGATGGCCACGCCCTAACCCGTTACTTCCATGTAGTTTGTACAAGGGAACTGTCGCTTAATAAAATGGGTGAACGTTTAAACGCTCGCCCATTTTTGTTTGCTAATTATACCGCATTAACAATAAAGACAGCTAAAAGTAGTGTTTTCAGTAATTTTGCCACACTCACCACACTTTTGGCACTATTCATTTTTCAGGAGGGCCATTTCACTTTTATTATTTAGTTGGGAAAATGAATCAGTATTATTTATGTTTAAAATCTCAGTTACTCATAGGCTTTACGTTAAGTTCAAAAAATCCAAATTTCTCTTAGTAATACTTTATGAATTAAAAACGCAATCTGCTTTTTACTATGCATGCGAAAATAGGTATTTCAACTCATTTCTTTTTTCATCCAAACATTATAATATTTTCCTTATGTTTTTAGAAAAACAATAAGCGTGGAGACGGAACCATAAGAAGCTTTAGAAGAGGGTAAATGATGAGAAGAAAAGCATGGATTGTCGGATCAATTGTTGTCGTAGTGGCTGTAGCTGTGATCATTTCAATTATTCAAGCGCAATCTAAAAATGATGAGCAAATGTATAAATTTATTGGCTATTCGAGCGATGGGGAATGGAAAGGTGAATATTCTAAACAAGAAACATATTGGGATGGAACATTAACCCCGTTAAAAAAGAGTAAGAAAAAAGTGGGCGAGATTTTATTTGAAGAAGGTAAGGAGCTTGAAAAATATTCTGGTGGGGAACCAGAAGAAGATTCAAACTATCATTTTTCGAGCTTAGGTGATGCGCCTCCTAAAAAAGCCAAATTAACCGTTACTGTAAAATGGATAGATGAAACGGGAAGTCACGAACAATCTATTCATTTAAAGAAACAAAAATAGAAAACGTTTAATTAATCGTGTGATAGATAGACAATCATATTACGTGAGGGTAAGAAAAGAGAGAATCTAATTCGAAATTCTCTCTTTTTTATCGTAATAGGTAAGGTATGATGTATGTACTTATTTGGAGAAAACATTGCTAGTTTTTATCTACTTTAAATCGTATCTCACACTCTAGTTCTGTAAAGGAGAAATGAACGTGATTTTTAGCCTTGACATTCAACCTGATGAACTTCCCTCCAATACAGTAGAAGAAATCCGAACAGGGGAAGTCTATTATTCGATGTTCGGAGAAATTATTTTTTTCATAAATGGGAAGAACTTTTTTGAACATGCCAATGGAATTTCTGAAGAAAAAATGGGCACATCGTCTATGTCCAGCAAAGGGCTAACTATTCCTATTTATGGATTTATACACAGCTTTATTAATCAGATGGACGATATTGGCCAAAAGAAAGCGGTCATCATATACGAAGATCAAATTGATAAAGAAATCGTATTAGAAACATCTAGAGAAAATGTCATTTTTGCGATTCGCTATTGCCTGTCTAATTATTGGTATGATGGGGAGAGTGTAAAAGAATCTTTGGAAATTCCTATTTCAAGCGTTAATATGATTCCCATTCCTGTGTTTAAAGAAGGAATGATTGAAGGGATTCGTACATATTTTGAGAGTTTGCTACAACAATTTTCTGAGTTACAGAAAGTGGATAAGTTTGTGGAGTTGTATAAAAAGGTGACAAAGTAAAGATGGTTAAAATAGTGGTAAAAAGAAGGCAGTCATTTGATTTAAGAAATGGCTGTCTTTATTTCTATTTAGTAACTGAATAGATAGGAGCAAGCGTTACTTATCTAAATCGTCACTTCTACTTACAGCTTCTTTTATATGTTTCTTCTACCAATATTATCAAGAATATAATTGCTATTAGATAGAAATCAAAATAATATAAACATATATTGGAAGGTGGTTAACGATGAGGAAATTTATAAAATTGTCGCTATTAACTGTGAGTCTGTTTTCTTTAATAGGATGTCAGCAAGTCAATGCACATTCGGAAAATGATAATAAAGGTATCGAAAGTAAAAAAACAGAACAAAAAACGTTAAGTTATAATCAATACGAAAAGCTCTTTAAAAATATGGTCAAGGATGTAAAAGTACCCGGTTACACTCTTAAAAGTAGTACGTCAGATGTAGAGGTATTAAGACTTAGTAAGGATTTTAGTTTTGGTAAGAGAGAATATATGACGACTAACGGTACATTTAATGGCGAACAACCTAAGTCAACACAAGAATCTCTATTTTATGAAAGTAGCAACAAAGATAGAATGATCATTGTTACTATTGCCTACACAAAATCCTTCATTGGAAATGATATGGCTTCATATTCCGTATGGTCCGATTATGGATTGAAAAAAAGTTTAATAGATAAAACAGATCTTATGACCATTACATATAAAAATCTAATCATTACGGTTGTACAGACGAATGAAAATCAGGTAGATCAGGGCGATACACAAAATGCAACTAGAAATATTGTTAAATATTTAAAAGACTATAAAACATAAATCCACAAAAAGTGCAAAATTTAATAAAGAAATTACCTTTTGATATAAACAGGTCTAGTCAAATATAAAAAGAAACAAACAATTTAACAGAGTTGTATTTTGGAGGAGTGAACAATGTCAGTGTATACGCTTAGGCAAGCTGAACCAATGCATATAAAGACGCAAGATGGTGTGTTTCTGAATGGTCATTTGTTTAAACCTACAGGTCAAGATCAATACCCATTAATGATATATGTAAATGGATCAGGTATCACACCATACGAAATGGATCTGGAGGAAGAACAATTCTACTTTTGTCGCACTCTCGTTAAAGGTTGCATAGATGAGGGTTTTGCGCTGCTACTCGTTAATAAGCGTGGAGTTGGATCTTCAGAAGGTACATGGAAGACACAAAGCTTTTATGACCGAGCAGAGGATATGCGTGACATTATTTTATCAATGAGAAAACGGATTGATATTGATGAACATCAAATTAGCGTAATGGGCCACAGTCAAGGTGGCTGGATCGTTCAACTGCTTGCTTCACGCTATCCAGATTTATTAAAATCATCTCTCAGCATTGCTGGTCCAGCATACAGCGTGAAAGAGCAAATTCTAGATAACCTGGACTCTAATCTAATTATGAAAGGTAATGTCCGTTCTGCAAAGTGGCTGCGACCTATCAACCAGCTTTCTTTTACCCTGTACCAACTATTATCAAAAGTACTTAAAGTAGGTTATTTAAGTCGCATTTTAGATTATGATGCTAGAACAATCATTCCTACTATAGCTGTTCCGATCTATTTTGCTTTTGCTGAAAACGACGAACTCGTTCCTTTAGAGAAGAATGAACCGTTAGCAAGAGAATTACTGTCACAAATAGCGGTACCGTATAAAGTCAACATTTCACCAGGAGTTAACCATAGCTTTGCGAGAGCGGAGAGATATCAAACGTGGGATAAAATTGACTGGAAAGCAAGTCTCGAGTTAGTTGATTTAATACGAGATTTTTGTAGGTGGACAAAGGCAAACTTCCGGTGAATTGTCTCCATAAATTTTAGGGGATAGGGGAGACAGGAAACATTGATTTCCTTAGGGAGGTTTTTCTGTTTTTAAGCTGAATTGTAAAAGGAGATGAGTGGGTATTTTACACTCATCTCTTTTTATTTTAAAATCGCTCTACTATTAGATCCATATCAATGCTAGTCGCAGCAGAAATAACTAGCAAGGAGGGATATCCTTTTTCGGTTTCTATATCCCATAAGCTGTTGTTCGTTCTGTTCCGTCGGTAATGACTTCACCTTGTTCCCCCATTTGACAATTAAATTGTGCGGCAAATTTATTGGGGCGATAAAAGCTGGAAACGACAAATCCATCGCTTCTTAAGTGATTTTCAACATTTTATTGTTCGTTTTCCAACCTTAAAATCTTTTCTTGAATTTTTGTCAAATATTTCTTGGTATCTTCAAGTTGTTGAAGGACCTTCTGTTCTTGTTGCTTCATCATATGGAGCCTATCCGGGACGGTTCGTTTTCCTTCCATACACCAATCAACAAACTGTTTAATGTCTTTTATAGGCATTCCCGTGTTTTTTAAACACAAGATCATATCCAAAAGCTGAAGGAAATCGTGTGTAAACACTCGATCCCCTTTTTCCGTCCGTTGAAGGAAGGGGAATAGTCCTTGTTTGTGGTAATAACGCAGCTGAGAAATGGATAGCTGATAAATCTCCGCAACCTGTCCAATTGTATAAGTCCTCATTTTTTCGTCACCATGGAATAATTCCTTTCTCATTTAGAACTTTTCCGTTATAGTTTTGTTCACTTAATGCATGTTTTACAATAATTTTTGCACCTTCTTTTGGGGATTTTCCTCCTGGTGCATTACTATTTAGATCCGTCGTTGTAAATCCTGGCGTAACGCCGAAAATTTCAGGACCATCTTCTCCAAACTCTTTTCCAAATGACAAGGTTAGCGAATTAATCGCCGTTTTGGACGAATTGTAGCCCAGTATATTAAGAGGGTGAACGTCTCCATTATCAAACATTGTCTGAGACGCCATATCCGTTGTTACGTTGACAATTTTTCCACGCTTCGCTTTTTTTACGAGCGGTAGGAAGGTTTGTACCATTTGAAATGTTCCAAAGAAATTAATGTTAAAGATTTCTCGAAGCATCTCAACTTTTAATTCTGTAGGAGAGATGTTAAAGTCTAGGGCTACTCCCGCATTGTTAATAAGTAAATCTAGATGATTGGTTTGACCAAGGATCGTATCTATAGCACTTTGAATAGAGTTTGGATCTGAAATATCTACCTGCACAAATGAGACGTTTGATAATCCTAACGAATCAATTGCTTTTTTACCCAATTCTTCATTACGAGCACCTAAAAAAACATGATCCATGTGATTAGCTAATTGACGCACAAGTTCATACCCAATTCCTTTATTAGCGCCTGTGACAAAAGCGATTGTTTCCATATTGTATTTCCTCCTCTAGTATCTACACTGTTTATACAATATCAACAATACGACCTAAACCAAGGTTTAGGTCAAGTGCTTTTTTTGAATTTGTTTTCCGTTAAAAATTATCTGGCTAGTTAAGTCAAACGTTTTAAAAATACGATGATAAAATAGCGTTAACCACAAAAAGGAGTCAATAAATAGAAACCTTATTAGAGTGGGCTAATGAAATCTTCACTAACAAATAAAAGAGGCTTAAGCCTCTTTCTATTGGATGAAGGCACATAAATACATTTTCAGATTCCCTTTGTCAAGGGTTCTGGAAGCCATTAATAGCGATGAAAACCAAAAACAATGATAGTACGATACCTAGCGCATTCATAAGTATGAGACTTATCTGCACCTTACCTTTTATCCCCATTAAGGAAAAGATCAACCCGATTACACCGAGTACTAAAGGAAAAAAGATGCTGACTTTTAACAAATCTACATACAAAAAGTTACCGAACTTTGTTAATCCCGCTAGTAGCGGTAAGGTAGTCATGATAAAAAACACGCCAGATAAAATCGAATAATATTTCTTCATGCTCATAGCCTCCTTCATCATCAAGTTGAGAAGTGATGTTCTTTTTAGTTCTCTCTGTATTTTTTTATAAGCGTTATGAAAGCGGCAATGAGAAAAATGATGGCGCTATTAATAAGTAAATACAAGCCTACTTGTAACCCATAAAAAACGGCAAAAGCATCCCGAATGATAAACAACGCGACGATTCCACCAATGGCTGAAAAGACGGCTGCCAGTAGTAATATAGCAAAAGAAGCCGCATATAAATTGTTACTTTTCTTATAGGACATAAACCCAATGCAATTTGCGATCACAATAAACAGACACATTAATAGTAGAAAAAAGGTAGTCATATACATCCCAATCCTCCTCTACATCCATTAACTGTAATTTTATGGCTGTAACCATTACATTAACACACATTTTCATGTATAATTTGGAAAAATGGAAAAATTACACAAAATCCTATATATGTACACACATTATTTCTAAGGAAAAGATGCCTTATGTATTGTGAAGTGATCATCAGGAGGAAAGTATGAAAATGGATATGTCTTCAATTATTATTGTATGCTGTCCACCAGCGGCAGGCAAAACGGTTCTATCAAAAAGGATTGCTTCGTCACTACATCTACCATTGTTATCAAAAGATCAAATCAAGACAGACATATATGATGCTTTTGTCAAAAATGAGATTGTGAATGATCAGGAAGTATCTATTGCTAGCTATGCTGTGTTGTTCAATGCGTTAAAAGAGCTCATAAAAGCAAAAGTGGATGTCGTAATCGAAAGTAATTTCGATGCTTTCATGTCACCTAAGAAATTATTAGGCATAAAAGAAGAAATGAATTTTAGATCATTGACCATTATATGCAGCGCGGATTTAGAGGTTTTACATCGTCGTTTTATTATAAGAGAGCATTCCAATGAAAGACACCCTAACCTAGTCACTTTAGCAACGGGGGTAAAGGCCAACATACCAGATTGGTTTTATCGAAACTTTTCACCCCTAATTAATTTTCAATCAAAATTCTTTACTGATCGTTCTTAAATTGATAAGCTTAAAAATGTTAGATTTACTATTTTTTTACGAAAACAATAATGATCATTCTTAAATCATTCAAAAAGTTCGCAAGGAGGATGCATACTATAAGATTGCTGCACGCTAAGTGCATTAACTATTTCTACATTTTTTCTCAAAAATACGAGATAATCTGTTCTAAGGTGGGAACGAATGGTATGGCTAGAAATAAAGAATTTGATGAAAAAGAAGCATTAAAGAAAGCAATGGATCTTTTCTGGCAACAGGGTTATGAAAAAACATCCATGCAAGATTTAGTAAGCCATATGGGTGTTCATCGCAGAAGTATCTATGATACGTTCGGTGATAAACACACTTTATTTATTCGAGCTTTAAATCACTATATGGAACTAATGGATATAAGAATTGAAAATAACATAACACCAGAATCAAGTGCCAAGGAAGCTATACGAACATTATTTGAAATGGCTATTTACCCAAATGCTACACAACCAAAAGGATGTTTGGCAGTAAATACAGCAGTTGAGTTATCATTGTTGGATCAAGAAGTATCTGAAAAAATTACAGAGATGTTTATAAAGACTGAAACATTCTTATTTTATCTACTGAAGCGTGGTCAAGAACAAGGGGAAATTTCTAAACACTGTGATATCAAAAGTCTTTCTAAATTTATTCACAATTCCCTTATTGGGATACGAGTATTAGCAAAAACAACGGATAATAAGAAAGAGTTAGAAACCATTATTAATTTAAATTTGTCAACATTGGATTGAGAGATATCACGTTGGTCAAATAAACGAACGTCAACTAAAATAGACTTTAAGGAGAAATTGAATATGAAATACACCGTTATTACAGGAGCAAGTTCAGGTATAGGATATGAAACAGCACTACAATTTGCAAATCGTGGAAAAAATTTAATTATTGTCGCGAGAAGATTAGAGAAACTAGAAGGGCTTAAATCAGTCATTCATGCGATCAATCCAGATTTAGATGTTATTATTCAAACAAGTGATTTATCAGTAACAGAGCAGGCATACGCATTATATAATTGCTTAAAAGAGTATCAAATTGAAACTTGGATCAATAATGCTGGTCTTGGTGAATCTTCTCCTGTAGAGGAACAGAATTTAGAGAAAGTAGAATCTATGTTACGTCTTAATATAGAATCATTAGCTATCCTTTCTACATTATTTGTACGAGATTATTCTCAAGTAGAAGGAACTCAATTAATTAACGTATCCTCAGCACTCGGATATGCTACTTATATTGGTGGTATCACTTATTCGGCATCTAAATATTTTGTTAGTGCATTTACCGAAGGGCTTGCCAAAGAACTTGAACTTAAAAATGCAAAGATGAAGGTAAAAGTACTAGCACCTGCAGTGACAGAAACAGAATTTGAGAAAACGGCTCAAGATGTAGAAGAGTTTGATTATAAAAACTTCATGCCTATGTATCACACAGCTAAGCAAATGGCAGGCTTTATGATGGAACTTTATGACAATGATAAAGTCGTAGGAATTGTAGATGAAGGCTACAATTTTAATTTGAGAGATCAAATCTATCCAATACTAGGTGTTTAATATAACTAAAGAGAAAAGAACAAAATTAATTCACTAGAATGAAAAGGATTCAGATCATGAATTCTTAAAAATTTACCTTTTAAAGAACGATCGTTCTAAAATTGATATTATTAAATGAATAAAATAACGTTGTAAGCACGTGTAGGTTAAGTAGAGGGATCATCTAAGCATAGAAAATCACGCTTAGATGATCTCTACATAAAGAGAAAGAGATAAGAAAAAGGAAATTGAAGATCATATTAGGGAAAGGATGCCGATTTTAAAAATGCAACCACGTATGAAAGCTGCTCAGATTACAAAGTACTCAAAGAAAATCCATGCTCAGATCAATGACATTCCAATCCCTCAAGTTAATGATAACGAAGTGTTAGTAAGAGTCAAAGCTGCGGCAATTAATCCACTTGAAACTCTAATTATCACGGGTAGTGTAAAACTGATTCAACATTATAAATTCCCTTTAACAATAGGGAATGAATTAGCAGGCATTATTGTTAAAGTCGGAAAGAATGTAACAAGATTTCACGTAGGAGATGCTATCTACACACGTCTTCCACTAGAAAAAATCGGTGCAATTGCAGAATATGCAGCAGTTGATGCTTCTGCAATTGCACTGATGCCCAAGAACTTATCCTACGTGGAAGCAGCAGCTTCTGCATTAGTGGCCCTAACAGCATACCAAGGTCTATATGAGGAGCTTAAAGCACAGCCTGGTAAAACGCTCTTTATTCCAGGTGGATCAGGTAGCTTTGGTCAAATCGCTGTTCCTATTGCCAAGACAATGGGTTTAAAGGTCATCGTGAGTGGAAACTCGGAATGGCGGGAACGCACATTAGACATTGGTGCAGACCAGTATATAGACTATAGGACAGAAAGCTATGTTCACTTGTTATCAAATGTGGATTATGTAATTGATACACTGGGACCTAAAGAATTTGACAATGAATTGAGTATTATCAAACCAGGTGGAAAGTTACTCTCTCTCCGTACAGGTCCAAATAAACGCTATGGAAAAGAAGGAAATTTCCCGTTTTGGAAACAAAAGTTGTTTTCCATTGCTGGTGCAAAGTATGATCACAAAGCCAAGAAACAAGACGTTGAATATCATTTTATTTTCGTTCGTTCGGATGGTACACAACTGGAAAAAATCACTAAAATCATTGAAGAACACAACATTATTCCACCCATTCATCCAACATTATTTTCTATAGATCAGATAAATGAAGCGCTAGAAATTGTGGCAAATAGAAGGCCAAAAGGGAAAGTAATTATTGAATTTAAGGAAAAATAACGCAATAACTTCTAATAAAAAGCTATTTACGAAGATAAGAAAATTTCGATGATGGTCTTATTCCAAGAGTCAGCACATGAATGAAGTTATGGTCAAAACTGCAAATTGAAAAGTGTTCTTTGTATTATTGAAGCAAACTATATACGCCGCAAATGCAAGAAGGGATGCCTTATCGTGCCTTACAAAAAAACAATTACCATCAACTTATTAGATTTCGTTTTATTCCCTTCAGACGAAGAATTTCAGACTAAAGATCAGCTATGGAATACAACGAAGCAACGCGTTTTAAGTGATGATATTGAAATACATTTCAAAAAAATATCAAACAAAGTTACTAGCGATAGAATTATTTAAAAAATATGATGTCCTATAATATAATTTACTTTTTCAAACATACTTCTACCTCGTGCTCATACAAATAGAAAAGAGATATTGAACAAAAGGAGTGTAGAATATGTATCCCTATGAACCAATTTGTACGGAGCAACCAAATGATGAGCTTGGAGGCCGTAATGAACAGTTTACAAGTAAATATGGACAACTTGCTTATAATGTTCAAGGATCCGGTCCTAGCTTGTTACTAATTCACAGTATAAGCTTAGGGGCATCTAACTTTTGCTGGAGAAAGAATGTCAAAGAATTAGCTAAGCATTTTACTGTCTATGCACTTGAACTTCCCGGATTCTCTAACTCTGATAAACAGAAACGAATGTACACACCGCAATTATTTACTGAAGCCATTATTGAGTTTATACAAGGAGTTATTCATGAACGAACCTTTGTCATTACCCGAGATCTTCCTGCAGCTTATTGCAGTTACATTGCCTACATACGTCCTGATCTAATTTCTAAATTAGTACTCATCACTCCATCGGGTCTCGGGGGGAATGATACATCTCCATGCGCTTCTAGTTACACTACGTTTGGTATTTTTACACAGCCATTTGTGGGAGATGGTTTGTACAATGCATTTTCTTCAAAAGAAAGTATTGAACAACAACTGAAAACAAGCTTTTATTCAGATCCATCTTTTGTTACACCAGATGTAATAGATAATTTTTATAAAAGCGCTCATCAATGTCCAAATGCTAACTATGCTCCAGCTTCTTTCGTTGCTGGATTTTGTAATTTCAACGTTCAATCTTTTTTCTCCTCTATTACTCAACCTGTTCTTATTTTATGGGGTAAAAAGGCAACTTTTAACCCTGTTCAATATTTGTCTTATTTTTTATCACTACGTCCCTACACACAATATGAAATTTTCGACGATTGCGGCCTTATTCTACAAGAAGAAAACCCCCAAAAATTTAATAGAGTAGTCACACAATTTTTGCTGTAGAGCCTTAAACAAGGCTCTTTTTTAATTTTAACTTTTAACATATCATGTCAAAGCTTTAAAATGATCCTATCTAATATACCTGGAGAAAAAGGCATGAAACGATTTCTGAAGATGGTGTACGTAAAATACATAAGCGAAAACGCACTAATGACCCTTGATTTTTAGGGAGAGTAAGATCAATTAGAAAACTTCCCAAACACATTGCTTTCTATTTAGCGAGTCTTTCTGGTTTTATCAAATCCCTAAATCTAATTATTGCATCGTGAGCATTGCAAACATCCATAGCTATTTTATAAAATAAGTTGGAACAGAAAAAATCTCAAAGATCATGTAATTTCCTAAAGAGGAATGTAGCACTTTTACTTATTGAATAAAAGAGGTTAATGGGTAGTTTATCTCAAATAAACGATTGGAAAAGTTCTACATAAAACGAAATTTGGATATGTAACAGTAGGAGGATGCGGTGCATTATGAGTAAAAATTGGATACTAAACGAGAATTTCAATCGTGCAAGTTTAGGCAAAATGCTAGATTGGCGTTGTGAACCCAAGAAATGGTTTTTAGACAAAAAATCTTCTCAACTTGTTTTAGAAACAGACCAAGAAACTGATTATTGGCAAAAAACTCACTACGATTTTCAGGCGGATAATGGACATTTTCTCTATATGGAAACTGACAAGAACTTCAGAATAACAACAAGAGTTGAGACGTTCCCAAAATCCAAGTATGACCAAGCAGGACTAATGATTAGGTTTTCGGAGGACATATGGGTAAAAACTTCCTTAGAATACATTCCAGATGGTTTAAGCAAGTTAGGGGCAGTTGTAACGAATAGGGGCTATTCAGATTGGTCTACACAATATGTAGACTATGAAACTGTTCATTTATATTACCGTATATCAAAAATAGGGCAAAATTGTTATGTTGATTTTTCTTTGGATGGAGAGGTATGGAATCAAATTAGAATCGCTCACCTAGATGTTCCTGAAAAAAATTCAACTTTCTTAGCAGGCGTTTATGCATGTAGCCCTCAAGGAAAAGAGCAAGAAGTTCGTTTTGATTTCATTACAATTGAAGAGCTTGATAATGATCCAGCATCTGCATATTTGTAAATCATGTTCAGCCACTTTAAGATGTATGTGAACATAGATGGTATAAACTAGACAATCGCCAGGAGATATACCTAGCCTATAGCGGGCTATAATGGAATTGTGATAATTAGAAAACCATAAATGAAGAAGTTGTTTTCCTTTAAGATGCACTTTGATATTTGCTAGGGATTAATAAGGATCATGCTAGTTTATAATTAGCATGATCCTTATTTTATATGTACTTTAGGTAGGAGTTTTTGGATGAAGGCGGTCTATGTTTTCGGTGGTGGACGAACTTAAGGGGACATTAATGCAGGGCGATTTGACTGTAGCAGCTTTGTTCACTAGGCTTTTGTGTAAGTCGGCATCAATTTTGGCAATCGAGGGTCGGTGAGTACGGAAACGCTCAAAAATTTAGGCTCTCCTGTACCTGTGAGTGATATGCAACCAGGGGACTTAGTATTCTTTGATACCTACAAGAAAGATGGGAACGTAGGGATTTATGCAGGAAATGGGAAGTTTTTAGAATGTCAAGGGAAGACCGGCGTATCCATTGCCGATATGTCAAAAGGGTATTTCCAGCGAAAATTCAATGGTCGTGTACGACGAATTTAATGATGGGAGTATTTTATACGGTCAGCAAACAAACATCAACTCAAAAAACAGTACCTTCTTATAGAAAATACTGTTTTTTGAGTTTAAATTCGCCCACCCTTAGACTTTTGGCTTAAGTTAAAAGCCTTTTATATCAAAATGTATAAAAAGGTGAATAAGCTATAACTAAAAAGAGGTGCCGATACACAAGGCTCCTATGGAAAAACTAGTTCCTGAATACCTGTTATGGTAACTATCTTTGTATATGATATACAGCTTAAAAACAGAAAAAAATACTGTTTGTTATAGAAACAATGCATTAAAACGAAAACAGCCCCAAGCGATGGATCATCACTTGGGGCGAGTTGTTAATAACATTAATGTTATTTCCTTCTTAGGTGTCAACTGTCTAATTGACTTAAATAACATATGTATCCACATTATAGCTTAGAACCTTGTTCAGCATCATTGGGCCTCTGCATGTTAACTGAACGCTTTCGAACTAAAACAAAATAGGAAAGAAACGCCAATAAGCTAGCACCAAAGATCGTAAGGCCCATTGGAACACCCGTATACGATCCTGCTATTCCAACAAGAGGTGCTGATAGCGATCCGAGTAAAAATGGCAATAAGCCTAATAATGCGGAGGCGCTGCCCGCAATATGTCCTTGTGATTCAATGGCTAATGCAAAGGACGTCGTACCAATAATACTTATTGATGAGACAAAAAAGAAAATCGGGATCGCCACGGAAATTAATGGAGCTTTTAAAAGAAGAGCGATGAGTAGGATTGCTCCTGCCGCAATAGAAATTCCTAGTCCTATCTTTAAGAATGTTCGCTCCGAAATGTGATCGGCCAAGCGTCCAACCAACTGACTTCCAATAATTAAGCCTAAACCATTAACTCCAAAGAGTAGACTGAACTGTTGTGGAGAAACATGGTAAATATTTTGATAGACAAACGGAATACCAGATACATAAGCAAATATTCCAGCTGTCGTGAATCCTTGTGTGAATGCGTATCCCATGAATTCTCGCTCCTTAAATAAGGAACCAAAATTGCTCATGAGCTGTGGCAGATTACTAGGCACACGTTTTTCAGGTGGTAGAGTTTCTGGTAGTTTTAGAGAAACCATGAAGATTAATATAGCTCCAATACAAGCTAAAACAATAAAAACTCCATTCCACTTGGTAAACGAAAGAATGGCTCCTCCAGCAATAGGTGCAACGATGGGGCCGAGGTTACCGACTAATACAATTAAAGTGAAAAATTTGATCAGTTCCTTTCCACTGAAAAGGTCCCTGACAATAGCTCTTGAAACCACAAGCCCGCCTGCTGCCGAAAAACCCTGGACGAAACGAGCCACAATAAGGAAATAGATATTTGGTGAAAACGAGCAAGTTAAAGAAGCTAATAAGTATAAGCAAAGAAATAATAGTAAAGGTTTACGACGGCCTTTCACATCACTCAATGGGCCAATAAATAATTGTCCTGCTCCTAATCCTAATAAGCATGCTGTCAAACTAATTTGTACCAGTGATGCCGTAGTATGAAAATCTTTTACGATTGTGGGGAAGGAAGGTAAATACGTATCAATTGTAAAAGGCCCTAAGAGTCCAAGTGATCCCAAAAGTATTGCAAGTTGAATTCTTTTTTTTCCACTAAGTGTATTCAATTTTTCCTCGCCTTTCTATATAGTTTGTATTTCATTTCACTACAGAAATGTAGGCTATAAGCTCCCATCTTACATTAGGCACAAAGGGACCAAAATGTAGATTTAATTCGATACCCGAAATACATAGTTCTGATTATAACCTGTTATCATTTCGGGGTAAACAATTAAAAATTCAGCTTGCAGATGAAGGGTAAATATTTTGATTCTGATGCAAAATTTCAGCCGACTTGAAACTAATCTCTAAAACTTAGACATGCTGGGTGTGGTACAAAAAACATTCGCTAAAAAAAAAACGTTAGGTTCTCTTGAATTAGTAGCTTATAAGGTTAACCCAAATAGTTGATGGATGAACCCAGCGCATAATCGTGGTGTTAGTAATTAAAGCTACGCGTTCTTACATCACCATCTACTGATCCCTATTGCAGGGGTTCCTTTTTTTATTTGGTTCCGCAAATCCGTTTTATGTGAAGTGTAATTTTCGCTGACAAGAATTTATGGATATATTAGAAGAGTATTTTATATGAAAATATAATGATCTTGTATTGTACGACGAATGTAATGAAAAAAAAGCAATGATTGAGCAAACCGCTTCGCTCCTACATCAACAAGCTATGGCGCAGTTTATGAAGGAAGGGTTATGGAGAAGTCATATTAAAAAGATGAGAAAAACGTACAAACAGAAGATGAGTTTATTTACAAGAGTAATTACTGAAGTATTAGGAGAATGTGTAACAATCATCGGACAACACTCCGGTCATTATTTATTAATGAAAGTTCATAGTAAACATACAGAAAGATGGTTGATTGAACAAGCTTATAACGAAAAGGGTTTACGGATAGTCAATCAACTGTTGGTAGAGGAAGTTGGACATGAAGGCTTATATGCTAGGTTCCTCGGGGAATTAAAGTGGGAAAACAATGAGAGAGTGATAGTGAAATCTAAGACCAGTAGTTGGTTTCGTGTCATTGAAATCATTTAACATTCAAATCATTAATCGTTTACTCTATAAGAAAATAACGGGGAGGTAGTTAGAATGGGAGTTTGGGAAGAAGATTTTAATAAAGAAAAGGTAATGTTGGATGACGAATCTCTAGATATTCTAACATTAGCTTTTGAAGAAGTAACCCAATTATACGAACAAAATCTAAACCGTAAACCGACTAGCGTTGAGATAGAAGCTCTACTAACGTTCTCTCTCAAACATTCATTCGAACAAATGAATGAACAAGATCTTGTAGGTTGTAAATTGAAAACAAAAAAAAGAAAGAAAAAAAGTGGTGTTGCTGGTGATGTTATAACGGTCCCCTTAAATGAAGATCAATATGTATATGGAATGATTGTGAAGGATGTTCGTTATACAGAAGTTGGTGTGTATATGGAATTCTATAATATAATTACTGAAAAGCCCTTAAAATTTACCCATTTTAAAAGAACGCCAAAGGAAGTGTGTTGTACAATTTACACAGGACTACTTTTTTTAGAAGAAGGTCAGTGGCAAAAAATTGGACATATTCACTTTAATCAAGATGCGTATCAACTTCCAAAGTTTTCAGATGAGTTATTAGGCAATTACTACATTTGTGATGGGGCTGCTGAAATAAACCCTGAAATGGGGTACGTAACATACCAAGTTTCAGAAGAAGAGGCTGCGAAAGTTAAAAATCCCATGGGTCTTTTTGGAAGTCTAGCAACTGAAAACTATTTGAAGGCGGAAATTTACCACATAGGTTAAATTAATTGCAAAACGAAATTAACCTGCTATTTTAAAAATACATATTAAATAATCTTTAACCATTCATTCTGTTCACACGTCCGTGCTATAGTTATGACGTATAGACATTTGGGGAGAGGGAGTAGATAATGATGACTGAAAAAGAGAAAATGCTAGCAGGGGAACCATATGATGCGCGTGATGAAGAGTTATTAAATACATATCATCGTGCGAAGGACCTTTTAGAAGTCTATAGCCAAACAAACTCTCGTGACGGCGAAAAAAAGTTTGAGATTTTAACCAAGCTTTTTGGTTATGCAGGTAAGGGACTTTGGATTGAAAAACCGTTCTTTTGTGATTACGGTGAGAATATTTCAATCGGTGAAAATACGTTTGTGAACTACAACTGCGTATTTCTTGATGACAATAAAATTACGATTGGCCGCAATGTCTTAATTGCACCAAACGTACAAATCTATACGGCCTCACACCCATTACGCGCTGAAGAGCGAATTAATGAAGGTGATCCATCTCAGGCACCTTATAAAACGTTCACAAAGCCCGTGACGATTGGCGACAACGTTTGGATTGGAGGAAGTGCTGTAATCCTTCCTGGTGTAACGATTGGTGATAATGCTGTCATTGGGGCAGGAAGCGTCGTTACAAAATCCATTCCAAATAACTGCGTGGCAGTCGGAAATCCGTGCCGAGTGGTTCAAGAGAATCTTTAATAAGCAGAAGAAGGTGCGATTCCATGAACAATGAACCTATTGTAAAAGAATATTCTTGTGAGTACCAAGATCAAGTGGTAGAACTAATTCTTACGATTCAACAAACCGAGTACAACATTCCAATCACAAAGGATGACCAGCCGGATTTAATGGCAATAGAAGATTTTTATCAAACTGGTAACGGAAACTTTTGGGTGGCCGTCTACAACGATAAAGTCATTGGCACCATTAGTTTGTTAGACATTGGTAACCACCAAGTTGCCTTGAGGAAGATGTTTGTGGCGAAAGACTATAGGGGGAATGCATTCAATACGGCAAGGATGTTATTGAATCATGCTCTTTGCTGGGCGAAAGAAAAGAGCGTAAAAGAAGTGTACCTAGGAACTACTCCGCAATTTTTAGCTGCACACAGGTTTTATGAGAAAAATGGATTTGAAAGCATAGATTCGGATGTTTTACCTGAGAATTTTCCTATAATGGAAGTCGATAAGAAGTTTTATCGTTATACGGTGAATTGAACGATTCTTAGGAAAGCATACCTTACGTAAAAGCGCTCAGTTTTTTTCTGAGCGCTTTTCTAGTGATCGTGGAAAGTTATCGATCAGCCAACATCCTCTGAAGTAATTCCATCAACCAAACATAATTGAAATGGCGATTATTTTAAAGGAAGTTTCCAAAAGCACAAATATGTCAAGAGGTCGTGTATAGAAAGGGATCGGAAAGGGGCAGCCGATGAGTTATACTGAAAATTGGAACGATATAACAAAAGAATTCATATAAAGGTGGACGTATATGCCTAAAACTGACAATATGCTAGCGATTCTATGGATGCTTCGCTCAGGTGAAAAAGTGACAGCGAAGCAAATTTCGGAAAAATTAGAAATTAATATAAGGACTGTGTATCGTTATATTGATACAATTTCAACGAGTGGCGTACCTATTATTTCAGAACCAGGACATAACGGTGGATACACGTTATTAAACAATTTTATGGAAGCACCTCTTTTTTTTGATTTTGAAGAGCAAACGTCACTCTTTCACGCTGCTGTTTTTGCAGAAGAAGCGGGATATTATGGAGGGGAAGCGCTAAATAGGGCAATTTCAAAACTAAAAAACTACTCAAATCAAGATCAGGAAACGAAGATAAACCGACATTCATCTAGTCTTGAAGTAATAAGCCAATTAAGTTCACTCTCTACGGAATCTCTTTTGAAGAGCCTGCATCAAGCTGTAGCTGACGGTTATTCAGTACAGATTCTCTACAAAAAAAGTGGGGAAGGTCAGTTAGACGATAGACTTTTCGATCCGTACAAAATTATTTACTGGAATAATAAGTGGTATGCCATTGGGTTTTGCCATCTTAGGAATGATATCCGTAGCTTTAGAGCAGACCGAATTGAACGTCTACTACTAACGGAAAATAAGTTTAACCATCCAGAAAATTTTTCAGCGCGTGATTTTTTTATGGACAATCTCCTTCCAACGATAGAAGGTAAAGAAGAGCTTATGCACTTAGTTATTCGTGGAAAGGAAAGTACGCTGAACGATGTTTGTCAGCATTGGTTTTTAGGGCATTATGTCGTTGAACGAAATCCAACTCAAGCCGTGTTCCTTCTTGAAAAAGGTATTTTACATACATATATACCTTATTTACTGCTACCATACGGTAAATCTATTCAAATTATTGAACCAATAGATTTAAAGAAACGATTTATTGAAGTTCTGTCGGAATTAATAAAATTTTATGAAGGATAAAAACTTCCCTGACGTTAGCTGTCAGGGAAGTTTTATTATAATTGCGATATAAATTGCGATTAGGAGTGTTAATGGATGCAAACAAAAAAAGTTTATTTATATGTATTTCATACAATGTCAGACTGGGAGCATGGATATTTAATAGCGGAGCTAAACACCGGAAGATATTTCAAAAAAGGGGTATTACCTTTACACATAGTCACAGTAGGAGCTAGTAAAGAAATCATTACTACGATGGGTGGACTGAAAATAAAACCAGATATTTCTGTTAGTGATTGTACTTTTGAGAGTGAAGATCTGCTAATTTTGCCTGGAGGGTCTACTTGGGGAGAAGAAATTCATCAACCAATTTTAGAAAGAATGGACGAAGCCTTAAAGATCGGCACGATTGTTGCTGCTATTTGTGGTGCAACGGACGCACTGGCGAATAAGGGCTACTTAGATACTAGAAAACATACGAGCAATAATTTAGAGTACACGAAAATGATCTGTCCTAATTATAGAGGAGAAAAGCTCTATGAAGGGGGAACTGCTGTCTCTGTCTCTGATGCGAATGTCATCACGGCATCAGGAATAGCCCCTCTGGAATTTGCGATGGAAGTACTAAAAAAATTAGATGTATTTGCACCAGATACACTGCATTCGTGGTATAACCTAAATAAAACTCATAAACCTGAATACTTCTTTGAGTTAATGGCTTCAATAAATAGCTGAGCTAAGGCAGCTTTATATCATGTTTATTTAAAAACCTTGCTTCAGACATAGATTTAAATGAAAAAGCCCAATTTCTCCATTCATTAAAGGTGAAGTTGGGCTTTTTAGCACTGAACATTTCTTAACGTTGATTTTTCTCTTTTAACTCCAGGTATACAGCGCCCATATCTAACTCGCCTTTACCGTTTTCTTTTGCTTCACGGTAGGTTTGATTAACCGCTTCCGCAAGTGGGTAGATTCCTTCCATGCGATCCACTTCATTTTTGACAAGACCTAAATCTTTTGACATAAGTTCGACTTTAAAAGCAGCCGGGAACTCTTCATTGCGATACATATCCTTCTTTCCTTGGAAAAGAGGCGTATTCATTCCCGATTGTGAGATCATTTCTAGGATTTTTTCTTTCTCTAAGCCAAACTTTTCGCCTAGTAGCAGCGTTTCACCAACTCCTTGTCCAACAATACCGAGAAGTAGGTTAATGGATAGCTTCGCTGCGCTTGCTTTTCCGCTTGGACCAAAATGAATCGTTTCTTTTCCTAATACGTCAAAGTATGGCTTCAACGTTTTTACAACCTCTGCGTCTCCACCTGCTAGGACAACGAGTTGACCTGTTTGTGCCACACCGACTGACCCTGAGACAGGGGCATCTACATATGTACCGCCTTTTTCTTCAATCATTTTCGCAAATTCTATTGCCTCATCTGGTGCAATAGTACTCATATTGACGATGATCTTGCTATGAAGATCAGCTTCTAGGACACCATTATCTTCCGTTAGTACCGCCTCAATTGCTTTTGTGTTTGAAAGCATAAGGAAAATCACGTCTGATTTCTCTACAATCTCTTTCGGTGAATCGAGTTGTACAGCTCCCGCATCAACCAAAGGCGCTGCTTTATCCGCTGAGCGGTTGTATACGTTTACGTGATATTCAGCTTTTAATAGATTTTTCGTCATTGGATTTCCCATGTAGCCTAATCCAATCCATCCTAGTGTATGTTGCATAATGTATGTCCTCCTTTAAATATGAAGATTGCTTTGTTTTCACTATACAGAAATATCATCTCCAAAAACAAGCAATAGCGCTTTTTCCGCTAAGATCACAAAGTTCAACATTTCTTCACATCTTCTCTGTTTCATCTACTTGTTTTCAAATCCCTAATCACGTAACATTCTTTTATGGTAAAACCTTTTGAAAACGATAGAGGATGTAAATAGATGATGCTTTTATTATGATAGTAAAAGCGCTATCCACAATAAAATGTTAAAAGTAATGCTAAGAAGGGATTATGAATGAAGCAATATTGTTCTGTTATTTCAATTTGTTTAATGGTAGCTGCTTTTTTGATTAGTCGCTTATTTTTAGGGGAAGTAAGTATTTCTCCAAGCATCGCGACATTGTCACCGTTTATGGCCTTTCCAATTTTAGGACTTTTGTTTGCTTATTTCGGATTGAATAATAAATGGCGAACGTTTGGTTTAATTGGAAATAGCTTCATTATTTTAACAGAGTTTATTTTTCCTATTGTTGTACAAGTTTATTTGAGCAGTGCTTTATAAAGAGAACGTAACTTTAATACCACATACAGTTTGGTTAACTTACTGAACAGATTACTGCATGCAATATGAACGAGCACACCTTGATAGGGAGTGCTCGTTTTTCAATAAGTAGAAGAAAAGGAGGGGAAAGAAACTGCTTTTCGTGCAAAAGTTTGATACGATGAATACATAACCATCTTTCGTTTATCCGCGCTAGATGAACCTCAAAAGGAGTGTATCTACAAATGAAAAAACCTCAAAAATCAGTCGATGAGATGTCACTAGACGAATTGAAGATAGAGTTTGCCAAACTACTGAAGGAAAATCCTCCTCGTAAAGTATCAGTCGATGAGAACGGCACGATTATTTTAGATCCAACGAATCCATTTGATCGAGAGTGGGTTGAAAATGATAAGGCCTATGGAGGATACGATAAAAAAGAGAGATGACTTCACAGAGTCACCTCTCTTTTATTTATTTCGATAGATAGGCCGTTAGCAATTAAAACTGCTTTAAAAGCGTTTATTTATGAGAAAGAGGCTGTTTTTGAACGCTATCCGTTTTACGAAGCAGCTTTAGTAAGATAACCGTACTAACAATTACACTTAGTCCGAGGATAAGAACGAGGCCATGATCCATTCCCAAATTTAAAATGTCTTTTAAGCTCATCATTTTTCCGACTTTATACATAACGTACGTCCATAATCCTGTGTACGCACCAGCTGCGAGAAACGTTGTCAAGAGATATTGGGTCAATGAAAACCTCAGTATGCCTGCTACATAGTGGGCAGGATGACGAAGTCCGGGTGTAAAAAAGGATAGCGCGATCCCCCATTTGCCATGACGTTTAAGAAAGCTTTGTGCGCGAGTAAGATGTTTACCGTTCAGAAAACGCTGAAGAAATGGGATCGTTCGAAAAAATCGTCCTACTGCATAAAACGCACTGAAGGAGACAAAAAACACGGCCCATGAAGCGATCCACATCAAAACCGGATTCACTCCATGATGATTCCAAATCCCAAGCTGTGTCGCAAGTAACACGTCATCGGATAAAGGCGTAAAAATAATGCCTATACTCATTCGAACAAACTCCATGATGTCCATATTCATTCCCCGCATTTCCTTTGTGATGATTTCAGTATAGAAAGAAATTCTTTCTGAAATATGCCGAAAAAACTTAACAATTCTTAAGTTTTTTTAAAAAGAAGGGAGTGGAATGAAGACAAACAGTTGAAAAAGTAGAAACTTCTATTTATAATATATTTTTGTACTTTTGTTTTCGAAAAGTGCAGTCTAAGGGGTTTTGTAGATCCCTGCAAGTTTAGAAGTATTGTTAGTTTATCAGAAATGATAGGACTTCCTACATGCGTTTATATCTTGCAAATATAAAAACTAGTTAGGTGGTAAAAGAAATGACAGCAGTCGATGTAAAACCTTATCGAGTATTACTTTATTACATGTATGTTCCTATTGAAAATCCAGAAGAGTTTGCGGCAAAACATTTAGCGTTTTGTAAAGAGCTTGGACTTAAAGGTCGTATCCTTGTTGCAGCTGAAGGCATCAATGGTACCGTTTCTGGACCAGTAGAGCAAACAGACGAATATATGAGAGTGATGAACGAAGATCCTGCTTTCGCTCAAATGGCGTTTAAAGTGGACGAAGCAGACGGTCATGCATTCAAAAAAATGCACGTTCGCGCACGTGAAGAGTTAGTAACGCTTCGTTTAGAAGATGATATTAACCCAAATGAAATTACGGGAAAACATTTAAAACCAGCAGAATTCTATGAAGCGATGCAAGATGATAATACGGTCGTAATCGATGCTCGTAATGACTATGAGTATGATCTAGGTCATTTCAGAGGCGCGATTAAGCCTGATATTGAAACATTCCGCGAGCTTCCAGACTGGATTCGTGAAAATAAAGAAATGTTAGATGGCAAAAAAATTCTAACCTACTGCACAGGCGGAATTCGCTGTGAGAAATTCTCAGGATGGTTAAAACGTGAAGGCTTTGACGATGTAAGCCAACTTCACGGTGGAATTGTCACATACGGAAAAGACCCAGAAGTGCAAGGTGAGCTATGGGACGGAAAATGCTATGTGTTCGATGAGCGTATTAGCGTAGACGTAAACCGCAAAGAACACGTTGTTGTTGGGAAAGACTACTTTACTGGTGAGCCTTGTGAGCGCTATGTAAACTGTGCAAACCCTGAATGTAATAAAAAAATCATTACATCAGAAGAGAACGAGCACAAGCATTTACGTGGATGTACACATGAATGCCGCGTACACCCAAGAAACCGTTATGTAAAAGAACATAACTTAACAGAAGAAGAAGTAGCAGAACGTTTAAGCCGCATTTAAATAGTAAAAAGCGATGGGCATGTGCTCATCGCTTTTTTTGATGTCGTCTAAAAGTAAAAGAATTGGTTAGGATGATGAATAGCACGTGCTTGAAATGAGGTGAAGACGATTGGATCATGTTATTAAAAATTTGGACTTACACTCTGACGGAACATGGGTTGCGATTCTCCTATCTCTTCTTTTGTTTTTCTATGCTATTTTCACGCCAAAGTCCATTATGACCTGGAGAGAGTTTTATATCACATTTGGAGTTGTCGGGTACGGCGCTTGGATTGCAGATTCAATCATCGGAAAAATGCTTGATCTTGTGGATTACGGAAACCCAAACATCACGGGGATTGGTGAGTTTTTAAGCTATAGCCTGATCCCATCGTCGCTTGCAGTCATCCATTTTAATTATTTTCATACGACCAATCGGTGGATTATTGGTAGTTTATTTGCACTTTTCTCTACGCTGATTGAGTGGATTCTCATTCAAGTAGGATACGAAAACCTACACGGATGGGGCTTTTGGATTTCAATTCCGATTTATTTAATCGTTTTTCTCTTTGTGCTGCCAATTCATTATCGCTTTATTCAGAAAAGATGGTGAGCTTCCGCTATGTATAGCGGAAGCTTTTTTATGATCGATACAGTTTTCGAAACGTAGCAGGCGTCATGTGCTCGTGCTGTTTAAAAACTTTGCCGAAATGACTAGGTGATTCATACCCGATTTGCTGTCCAACTTCTTGTACCGATAGTGTAGGGTCTTGAATCAGCTTTTCTTTTGCTTTTTGAATACGAACGCGCGCAAGGTATTCAAACGGACGAACGTGCAGCCCTTTTTGGAAAAGCAGACACGTATGCTGAACCGTCACGCCTAACACTGTGGCAAGCTCTTGTAAACTAATCGGCTCATAATAGCGTTCATTTATGTAAGTAATGACAGGCTGCAGCTGCTCAAGGTACGGATTTCGTCTATACGAAGGCTGTGTGTGATCTAGATGTAAGTGTACCAACAGCCCATAAAGCATCTCCGAACTTACGCGCTGATCTAGTCGGTGATGGGTTTCCAACTCGGTTAGCATAATCTCCATTTTTTCAATTAGGCGCTGAGGGTCGGTCAGCGTAATCTTCATCGATTGCGTCAGCTTAAAATGAGTCATCATTTCCTGAATGGTTTGCCCTGTAAACGACAACCACCACACCTCCCATTGTTCTGTTACCGGATAATAGGCGTGAGGAACCTCAGGTAGTAGTAAAAATCCTTCATTCTCATCAATTCGAAGTACTTGACCATTCACTTCCAAGATGCCACACCCTTTTACACATTGTATCCACTGGTAGTCCATAAATTCAGCATCGCGCGTAATTTCCGTCTGATGATCCCAATGCCCAACGCTTGATACGTAAAGAGGAAGAGACGTTACGTTATTCATTAAAGCAGGAAAACTCATTTTATCCATGTTGTCACCTCAAGAAATGTGAATATTATTATAGTAACATGAAAATGATTGGATTGATAAAGAAAATGAAAGGGTTTACGATGTTCATATAAAGATATTTATAGAAAGCGAGAGATTACCATGACATTTCAATATACACCACCTGCGAATGGATATCCTGAGTGGAACAATAACCCTGAAATCTTCCAATTAAATAGAATGAAAGCGCACGCAACGTTAATTCCTTTTTCGACAGTGGAAGAAGCGTTAAAGCTCGATCGAAAGGACTCTTCTTTTTACGAATCGTTAAATGGTCTATGGAAGTTTCGTTTCTCTGAAAACCCTGATGCACGGGTAAAGGACTTTCACAAAGCTGATTATGATGTGAGCGACTGGTCTGACATGAAGGTTCCTGCTCATTGGCAGCTAGAGGGATACGATTACCCTCAATATACAAACGTGACGTACCCTTGGGTTGGAAAAGAAGATCTAAAACCTCCTTTTGCACCGACAAAGTACAATCCTGTTGGTCAATATGTACGAACGTTTACGGTTCCAGAGCGTTGGGAAGACCAACCTGTGTACATTAGCTTTCAAGGCGTTGAGTCGGCTTTTTACGTATGGGTGAACGGCGAGCTTGTTGGGTACAGTGAGGACAGCTTTACACCAGCTGAATTTGATTTAACACCTTATGTAAAAGAGGGGGAAAATACGCTTGCAGTAGAAGTCTATCGTTGGAGTGATGCAAGCTGGCTTGAGGATCAGGATTTTTGGCGCATGAGCGGAATTTTCCGCGACGTGTATTTGTACTCAACGCCAAACGTTCATGTATATGACCTTGAGGTTCGCAGTCCATACGATGTGAAAACAAAAAATGGTTCTTTATCAGTCAAGGCGGACGTAGTTACATCTAGTCGTTACGAAGGACAACCGCTACGCGTAGAAGCGCAGTTATATGACGCACAAGGCAAGAGCGTCTTGGATACATCGCTTCAAAACTCGTTTACGAGCGAAGGTATGATTCACCTTGAAGCATCAGTTGAAAAGCCACATCCTTGGAGCGCTGAGTCACCATCTCTTTATACACTTGTTGTGAGCGTATGGGACGGTGAGCAAGTTTTAGAAGCACAAAGCTGTAAGGTCGGGTTCCGTACGTTTGGAATTGAAGACGGCTTAATGAAAATTAACGGGGAGCGAATTGTCTTCCGTGGCGTGAATCGTCACGAATTCACATCAAAAAAAGGACGCGCAGCCATTTCACGTGACGATATGCTGCAAGATATCCTGCTCATGAAGCAATACAACATTAATGCCGTTCGTACCTCTCATTATCCAAATGATGTCGTGTGGTATGAGCTTTGTGATGAATACGGATTGTACGTCATTGACGAAACAAACTTAGAAACACACGGCAGCTGGTCGTATGGACAAGTAGGCGAAGGAGAGGCAGTTCCAGGTAGTAAACCGGAATGGCGTGAGAACGTCGTTGATCGCTGTCGTACGATGTATGAGCGTGATAAAAACCATCCATCGATTTTAATTTGGTCACTTGGAAATGAATCATTTGGCGGAGAGAATTTTGTTCATATGTACAATTTCTTAAAAGAAAAAGACCCGACACGAATTGTTCATTATGAAGGGATTTTCCATCACCGTGAGTACGAACACGTATCAGATATTGAAAGTACGATGTACAACAAGATCGAAGACTTAGAAAAATACGCGATGTGGAACGGCAAGAAACCGTATATTTTATGTGAATATAGCCATGCGATGGGAAATTCTTGCGGAAATCTCTTTAAATACTGGGAGTTATTTGAACGCTATCCGATTTTACAAGGCGGATTTATTTGGGATTGGCGTGATCAGGCTCTTGAAACAACAACTGAGGATGGCACAACGTATTTAGCATACGGCGGTGACTTCGGTGATACGCCAAATGACGGAACGTTCTGTGGAAACGGGTTAATTTTTGCAGATGGCAAGGTCAGTCCGAAGCTTCACGAAGTAAAAGCCTGTCATCAATCCATTAAATGGTCGTTAGTTGACTTAGGAAGCCAACGTTTTCAAGTTGAAAATCAGTACTTATTTACGAACGTAAAAGATTACGAGTTGAAATGGACACTCACAAAAGATGGTCAAATCGTTCAAGAAGACGTTTTATCGATTGATGTACAACCGACTCAAACAGGAGAAGCTCATATTCCGTATACCGTTCCTTCAGAGAGAGGCGAATACGTTTTAACAGTGAGCGCTCACTTAAAAGAAGACACGTCTTGGGCGAAACGAGGGCATGAAGTTTCCTTTAATCAGTTTGTCGTTGCGAAGGTTGCAGGGGATTCTTCTATAGAAGAAGGAGAAATGAACGCCTCCGAGACTGATAGGGATTGGACTATCGAAGGGCCTTCTTTTACAGCAAAAGTTAGTAAGGAAACAGGCATGCTGCATTCTTATAAAATAGAAGGCGTAGAGCGCTTGACACAAGGTCTTCGTCCAAACTTTTGGCGTGCGCTAACAGACAATGACCGCGGGAATAAATTGGACGAACGAGCGGGCGTTTGGCGTGATGTAAAGGCTACGCTCACACAGCTATCGGTGGAGCAATCAAAGCAAAAAGTAATCATTCATACGATGTTTACCTTAGCAACGGGCCTTCCAAGCTTTTGCCGCGTTACCTATGCGTTTGATCCTACAGGAGAAGTAACCGTCACCCAAACGGTTGATGCACAGGCAGGATTACCTGAACTTCCTGAAGTGGGGATGCTATTTGCGATGAAGGAAGAGTTTGATCAGCTTTCTTGGTACGGAAAAGGCCCACATGAAAACCACTGGGACCGTAACAAAGGGGCGAAAATAGGCATCTATGAAGGAGTTGTTTCTGAGCAGTTAACGCCTTACTTACGTCCACAGGAAAGCGGAAATAAAACGGATGTACGGTGGATGACCGTGACGAATAAGGAAGGGCGCGGGCTAAAAATTAGTGGACTTCCGTTAGTGGAGGCAAATGCGCTTCCGTACACACCACTTGAACTTGAAGCACATGATCACCACTACAAACTTCCAACAAGTGATAAAGTGGTGGTTCGCGTGAACTACAAGCAAATGGGAGTAGGAGGAGATGACAGCTGGGGAGCGAAAACACACCCAGAATTCACCCTTCCTTCTGGTCAGGTGTATGTGAATCAGTTTGTGTTAAAAGGAATTTAATAAGAGGAGAAGACCAGGTCTATTCGGATTT